>DAOTCE010000041.1 GCA_035452965.1 Candidatus Paceibacterota bacterium
TCCGAGAGCCGCACCCCGCGTCGTTGTGAACAACTATGGAAACCGTATCAGGCCCTGGTGCCTCTGGCGGGCACTCAAGCCCCGTCCATCCTGTATCTGAGTGACGACGCTTCGGGCGTGCCCATGCGCCCAGAGGAACTGGAAGGCCGGGCTGGCAAAGGGCCCGAGGGCCAAGCCAAGACCCGCATGGCTAATCTGGGTTGC
Organism: Candidatus Paceibacterota bacterium; assembly: GCA_035452965.1. NCBI lineage: Bacteria > Bacillati > Minisyncoccota > Minisyncoccota bacterium. The sequence continues at coordinate 205 of DAOTCE010000041.1, forward strand.
GTCTTCACACAGCATCAGGTCGATGATAAAGGCCACCCCATACGCGATCCCAACTCAACCACCTACGTGTCCACTATGGGGCCGATCGAGGAGTTCGGCCCACTGTTGCGGCAAGAGGCCATTCGCCGGGGGCTGGCCTTAGCTACCTTTGTGGTGCTGCTCATCGACGGGGCTGAGGGATTGGCCAACATGGGGCGGCTCTGTTTCTCCACGGCCCTCCAAATCGTGGACTTCTATCACGCTATGGAGCACGCTCACAAGGTGTTGGTGGCCCTGCTGGGCAGCAAGGATCATCCCGATTATAAGCGGCGGCTCGGACGTTGGGCGCGGCAATTACTCCGAAATAAAGTCGAACGCCTCATCGCAGTCACGCGCAAGGAATGCGCGGGCACCGCCCGCGCCGACGCGGTAGAAAAGGAATTGGGTTACTTTGTTCGTAACGTCCAACGTATGCAGTATGGCACTTTCCGTAGCCGCGGATTCTTCATTCGTTCGGGGGTCATCGAAGCCGGCTGTACGACGATCATCGGGGCGCGCTGCAAGCAGTCAGGCATGTTCTGGAGCGTACCGGGTGCGCAAAATATCCTCGCACTTCGCTGCACCAGCGCCAGTCGTCGCCTCGACGACTTCTGGAAAGCACGGCTCAACACCCACGCCGCCGCCAATGATTGCTTAGCACTGGCCGCCTAACCGGAGAAATTTGTCCCGCGCACTCTAAATTATCCAACCTCCTTTTGGACTCGCCACTTGGCTTCCCGGCTGGCAACTTATCAAGCCCGGCCCCTGAAGCAGTGCGCCGCGGTAGAAGAAAGAGTCTATGATTATTGAAAAGAAACGACTGATTGAGAAAGACCCAAAGCTCAAAAAGGACGATCTGATCGTTATTGGGGGTGGCGGTGGATTCATCGGCGGGGCGCTGGCCCGCTACTTCCGCGATAAAGGATTTACGCGCATTCGTTCGGCGGACAAGAAACCGTTGCCGGAGTGGTATCAGCACGTGACCGGGGTCGAGCGCCTTCACTTGGACCTGACCATTCCGGAGAACTGTGCGCGCCTCTGCGAAGGGGCCGTCGAGGTGTACAATTTGGCGGCCGACATGGGCGGCATGGGTTTCATCGAGCGCTTCCGCGTCGAGTGCTTGCGCAGCGTGCTGATCAACACGCACATGATCGAGGCTGCGTACCGAGCGGGCGCGCGTCGCTATTTCTACTCCTCGTCGGCTTGCGCCTACAACATCACTTTGCAGCAGGACCCGAAGGTGCGCGCATTGAAGGAATCCGACGCCTATCCGGCGATGGCCGAGCGCGGTTACGGCTGGGAGAAGCTGATCTCCGAGATGTTCTGCGAGGAATACTGGGCCGAGCGCGGCATGAAAACCGCCATCGCGCGATTCCACAACGTGTATGGCCCGTGGGGCACCTGGGACGGCGGGCGTGAAAAGGCCCCCGCGGCCATCTGCCGCAAAGTCATTACTGCCATAGACACCGGCAAACTCGTGATCAATATTTGGGGCGACGGCACGGTGACCCGCAGCTTCATGTATATTGATGACTGCGTGAAGGGGATTGACATGATCATGCACTGCGACGACCTGATTGCCACACCGATCAATCTCGGCACCAGCGAACTGGTGACCATTAACGAGCTGGTATCCAAGGTGGAGAAGATCGCCGGGGTGAAGCTCAAGCGGGAGTATGACCCGACCCAGCCGCGTGGCGTGGCAGGACGCAATAGCGACAACACCTTCATCAAGAAGATGCTCCACTGGGAGCCCGACACCCCGTTGGACAAGGGCCTGCGCGAGACCTACAAGTGGATCAAGACGCAGTACCTGGCCAAAAAGGCCGGCAAGCGAGTGGTGGACTAGGTCCGCAGCACCGTCGCCCCAGCGGCGGGGCGCGAGACAAAGAGGGAGGGCTTGATCTTTGTGCGCTGCTCGTATTCGGCAGCGACACGCTCGGAAATAGCCCCGACCTTATCCGCGCGGACCAGCGCCACGGCGCAGCCGCCGAAGCCGCCACCGGTCATCCGGCAGCCGATCACGCCGCCTTGGGGGCCGATCGCCCGGGCAATCTCCACCACGGCGTCCAGTTCCGGGCAACTGACCTCGTAGTCGTCACGCAAGGAAGCATGGCTGGCGTACATCAGCTCCCCGACCGCCGGCCAGTTTGAAGCACGCACTTTTTCGGCCGCGCGAGGGGTCCGCTCGATTTCGCCAATGACATGCCGCGCGCGGCGGAACACGACGTCCTCCATCCCGCTCCGGCTCCGTTCCAGCTGGTCGGCTGTGGCGTCGCGCAAGGAGGCGACCCTGAGGATTCTTGCCGCCTGCTCGCACTGGGCCCGGCGTTTGGCGTACTCCCCGCCGGTCAATTCGTGTTTCACGTTGGTATTGATGATGAGGAGCTCCATCGCCGGGTCGCTCATCGGCACCAATTCCGGCCTGCGGGAACGGCAATCCAACAGCAGCAGATGGTTCTCCTTGCCCATCACCGAGATGAACTGATCCATGATGCCGCAAGGCATCCCGGCGTAATCGTGCTCGGCCTTCTGACAAAGCAGCGCCTTCTCGACGGGATCAAGCTTCTGGCCCGTGATGATCTCCAGCAGTGTCGCGGTGGCAACCTCCAGCGCGGCGCTACTCGACAACCCGCCGCCCAGAGGCACGGTGGAATGCAGCACGGCGTCGAAGCCAGCCGGCTTGTGGCCGCGCGCGAGGAAGCCGGCGATCACACCCATGGGGTAGTTCGCCCAATAACCTCGCGGGCCGGGACGGAGCGGCTGGCTCAGGTCCACGCTGGCGGTGCCATTGCCCGAGGCGCTGCGGAGCGTAATCTTGTCCGAACCATTCGGCGACGCGGCGATGACCGTGTAACGATCAATGGCCATCGGCAGAACAAAGCCATCGTTGTAGTCCGTATGTTCACCGATCACGTTGACGCGCCCGGGGGCGGCGGCGATCCATTGGGGGTCGCGGTTGAAGCTCTTCCTGAAGTCAGCGGTCGTGAGCTGGGCAAGTTCTTGGAGTTTCATAGGTGTGATGGATGACGCGCGCGGCTTAACTGGTTGAGAACCGGTGGATGGTCAACTGGTGGTAGGTCTCGCCCGGCCGCAAGACTGTGTTCGGGAAATGCGGGATGTGAATCGAGTTTGGGAAATGCTGCGCTTCGAGGCAAAGCCCGCAATGCCGGACGTAAACGACGCCGTCCCGGCCAATGAGCGAGCCGTCCAGCCAGTTCGCCGTGTAAAGCTGCACGCCTGGCTCCGTTGTAAAGACCTCCATCACGCGGCCCGACCGCGGTTCGACCACCCGGGCGCAGAAAGCAGGCTGGCCGGAGTTTGTGGCGTCGCCCCGGAGGACAAAATTATGATCGTAACCCTGCGGCTTCCCACCCAGTTCCGCAAACCGCGCGCCGACGGTCGTGGGCCTGGTAAAGTTGAGCGGCGTGCCTCGGACCGGACGGACTTCGCCTGTCGGCACGTTGGTGGGGCTCTTCGGCGTATAGAAGTCTGCCGCGATGGTCAGCTTGTGGGCCTTGATGTCTCCCTGGCCCGCCAGGTTGAAGTAGGAATGATTCGTGAGGTTGATCGGCGTGGGCTTGTTCGTCGTGGCCGTGTAGCTAATCAGGAACTCGTTTGCGTCCGTGAGCTTCATGCAGACAATCACGGCCAGCTTTCCCGGGTAACCTTCCTCGCCGTCCGCGCTGGTGTAACTGAAACGCACCGTTGCTCCCCGGAGCGGCTCGGCCTTCCAGAGCACCTTGTCGAAGCCCCGGATACCCCCGTGCAACGCGTTGGGACCGTTGTTAACTGCCAGAGAGTAGTGCTTGCCGTCGAGCGTGAACTGCCCGCCGGCAATCCGGTTGGCCACACGCCCCACTGTGCAGCCAAAGTAAGGATGGTCCTTGAGATACTGTCCGAGGTTGTCGAACCCGCACACCACGTTGCCCAGGCGGCCCGTGCGGTCGGGCACGCGCAGTTCCGTAAGCATCGCCCCGTAGTTGGTGATCCTGGCGACGAGGCCGTGGGCATTCGTTAGCGTAAACAAGTCCGCGGCCCGGCCAGAGGGCAACTTGCCGAACGGCGATTTGACGACGGTGGCTTTCATGGGCAATGAACGGTTCGGCGTAGCGGACTAGTCGAAAGGAGCAGCAGGCAGCCGCATCCCAGAACCTTGGGGAGGGAACGACGCGCCGAAGAACTCATGCAACGGCCGCTACTTCTGCACGGGCCCGGCCGCGCTGTCCTTTTTGCGCATGGCCATAATGAGCATGAACACGCCGAACAGGAGCAGAATAATGCCCCAGATCAGGTTGACGTTGATGCCGAGCGATCGCTGATACATTTCGGCGTCGCCCCGGGTGGCAAAGCCGAAGATGGTCATCAACAAACCGACGAGCGAGAACATGAGGCCGATTGGCCAGCGAATATCGAGACCCATAAAGAGTTTCTTTCGTTTACCAGAAAATGATGTTGAGAATGACGCAGGCGATCAACAAGACCGTGCCCACGACCGCGGGGCGCAGATACCATGCGGTATCTTCGTCCTTGATCTTGGGTGTGAGCGAATAGACCAGTCCCTTGAGTTCCTCGTTGGTCTTGGTCCGGCGCGTGGCCAGGGAGATGACCAGCGTCAGCGTAAAGCAGACCAGGAAGGCGAAGCCGGCCAGCCAGAAGTTCTGCGCCATTTCGCTCGGGAAAATCTTCATCACACCCAGGTAGCCGCCCTTGACGCCCGGTGTGTTGCCGGTCGCAATGGTCAATGCGTGGAAGACGGCCGAGCCGCCGATGCCGCCGAACAACCCGAGGAAGGCCCCGGTGCCCGTGCAGCGAGCCCAGAACATGCCCAACAGGAAGGTCGCAAACAGCGGTGCGTTCACAAAGCCGAACACGAGCTGAATAATGTCCATGGCGTTGTTGTAAAGCGACGCGAAGTAGGCGGCCCCTATACTCACCAGAATGCCCACTACTGTCGCCGCCTGTCCCATCCAGAAATAGTGTTGGTCGCTCTTCTTCGGCGCGATGTAGGCCTGGTAAAGATCGTAGGTCCAGACCGTGTTGAAGGCGGTCACGTTGCCCGCCATGCCCGACATGAACGACGCCAGCAACGCCGTCAGCGCCAGGCCCAGCAGGCCGGTCGGACAGTACTTCTTCACCAGGGATAGGATCACACCGTCATAGTCGTACTCGGCGACCGCGTTGTAGAGCCCCTCTTTGATCTGCTCATCCTGCAGGCTGCCGGCGTCCTTGACCAGCGCGGCGACCTTTTCTTGATCCATCTTCTTGCCGATGGCATCGCTCACCGCTTTGAATGCGACCGTGCCGTCCATCGCACCAGCGGTCTTCACCACTGCCGCCGCGTTGGCATACACCTCGTCACTGATGATCGGTGGCGGGATGCGGTAATTCTTGTTCGGCATCGAGGTCAACGCCACCGCAATCATGCCGGGCACGATCACCAGCATCGGGAAGAGCATTTTCGGCACGGCGGCAACGAGTGGTGTGTTGCGGGCGGCGGTCATGTTCCGGGCGGCCATCGCGCGCTGCACCACGAGGAAGTTTGTGCACCAGTAGCCAAACGACAGCACGAAGCCCAGACCGAATACCATCGCAAACCAATCCACGCCCATTGGGTTGTTGGCCGGCCCGGCCAGTAGCGGCTGCCAGGCGCTGGACCAGGCGTTTGAGGCGTAGGTCGTGCCGGCTTCCTTCAAGTGCAGCGCTCCGGGATTCGTAGCCACGCTTTCCAGCGCCTTGTTCATTGACCCCCAGCCGCCGACATCCTTAAGGCCGAGGTAAACCACCGGCGCAAATCCGAGCACGATCATGAAGAACTGCAGCACCTCGGTGTAGATCGCGGAGGTCAGGCCGCCCTTGAGAACGTAAACCAGCACGACCCCGGAGCAGATCCACAGCGCGACGTGATAGTTCCACCCCAGAAGTTGGTTGAGCAGCTTGGCCAGGGCGTTCATTGAGATGCCGGAAGCGAACACGGTCATGACCGCGAAGGCGACCGAGTTCAGCGCCCGCACCCGCTCGTCGAACCTCATTTTGAGGTATTCCGGCACGGAGCGCGCCTTCGAGCCATAGTAGAAGGGCATCATGAAGATCGCCAGGAAGACCATCGCCGGAATTGCTCCCACCCAGTAGAAATGGCTGGTGGCGATGCCATACTTGGCCCCGCTGGCTGCCATGCCGACCAACTCCAGCGCGCCGAGGTTCGCCGAGATGAAAGCCAGTCCCGTTACCCATGTCGGGATGGACCGGCCCGAGGTCAGGAAGTCCGACGAGCTCTTGAGGTACTTGCGAAGGGCGAAACCAATGCCGATGACAAAGCCCGTGTAAGCGAGAAGGATGAAGTAATCGGGCCAGGCGAGTTGTACATGCATAGAGTTCGAATAGATTGGTGAGGTATTTAGGGTTTCTGCCGGCTGCTTGGCAAGTTCAAAATGCCCGCCGTTGGAGGCTGGTGGGGTGCGGTCGGCTAATGGCGTCAACGAGTGATGGCGGTCATGGGTGACCGACGGCGCGACATCTTCAGCTCGCACCCATCTGGACGCAGATTCGACATTTGCCAAAGTCCTCGCGACGATTTAATGGGAAAGGGCGGATTCTGATGAAGTTGAACCCGATACAAGTCCAATGGGGGCGCCGCTGGCTGTCGGCGCCCGCCCTCCTGCTGGCGGTGCTGGTTGTGTCCGGCTGCCGGTCGCTGAGTTATTACGGCCAGGCAATCAAGGGCCACTACCAGGTCATCGCGCATGACCAGAAGATCGAGAAACTGCTGGCCGACCCGGAAACACCGGAACCGCTTAGAGCGAGACTGCAACTCGTTCACGAATTGCTCGTCTTCGCCGCGGAAGACCTCAAGCTGCCTGTGAATGGGCAATACCGGAAGTATGCGGACGTGCACCGCCCGTTCGTGGTGTGGAATGTCGAGGCCGCGCCGGAGTTTTCGCTCGAACCCAAAGCATGGTGGTATCCGTCTGTCGGGCGCCTAGAGTATCGCGGATATTTTACCGAGCGCGGCGCGCGGAAGTACGGCGCGTGGCTGCAGCAGAAGGGGTATGATGTCTACCTGGGTGGCGTGAGGGCGTATTCGACGCTGGGCTGGTTCAAGGACCCCGTGCTCAACACTTTCATTTTCGATGCCGAGCCAAATTTGGCGGAAACCATCTTTCACGAGCTAGGCCACCAGCGCGTTTTTGCCAAAGGCGATACTGACTTCAACGAGGCCTTTGCGACGGTTGTAGGTCAGGAAGGCGCCCGACGCTGGTTGCAGGCGAAAGCCGATGCGACGGCCCTGGAGGATTACCTGGCCCAGCTTCGGCGCACCGCCCAGTTCGTGCGCTTGGTGATGAGTACCCGTCAGAAGTTGGAATCGCTTTACGGCGACGAGCGCGATAGGGGAGGCAAGATCAAGACGGCCAAACGAAAGCGCACGGTTCCGCCCGAGCAGTTGCGGCAGCAAAAGCTACAGTTGCTCAACCAATTGCGGCAGGAATACGAGGCGCTAAAGGCGCGATGGGGTGGGAGTCCGGAATATGACGACTGGTTCGCCGGCGCGCTCAACAATGCCCAGCTCAATTCAGTGGCGGCCTACTACGATCTAGTGCCCGGCTTTGAACGGCTGCTCGCGCAGAATGGGGGCGACTTGGAACGCTTCTACGAGGAAGTTCACAAGCTGGTCAAAAAGCCCAAAGCGGAGCGCCATCATCGGCTGCGGGCACTGGGGGCCGCCGGGCATACAGCCCTTCAGCGCCCTATTGCGTGGTGGAGCGATGCAACGTGGCCGTAGGGCTGGACCTCCGAGGTCTAACGCCAGTTCGGGGTCTTGACCGTGGGCAGATCGCAGGTCAGAACGACCAGTTTACAAATGGGAAGACCACCGCCAGCCTGTCTGGAAACTCGTCGAACCAGGAATTGTCCGTGATGATATTGACAAAGCCGAGCTGCACGCCGCGGAAACTTTCGGAGTAATTCACAAACCCGCATTGAACGCCGGAGGCGTGCGTGGCCACATTCACACCGCCCCACTGCAGGCCTTTGAATTCCTCCCGCGCGTAATTCACAACGCCGAGCTGCAACCCGGTGTATCTCTCCGCGTAGTTGACCAGGCCCCAGCTAAAGCCGCTGCTCTCGCCGGTGCTTCCATTGACGAAGCCCAATGCGAACGCGCTCTGCGGATTCTCGCCCCAGATGCTCAGCGAGAGGCCTTTGATAAATGTATCGCGCGAGTAAAGGGCAACGTCCGGCGTCAGAGACAGTTGCAGCGCCTTCTCCTCGGCCGTTACGCTGACAGTCGCGGTACAGAGAATGACCAGGGCAATGAGTTTCTTCATAATGGGGAGCATAGAGCCACCTGACCCAGTCGGCAATTCGCGGTATCAGGCCGACATGCGAGCAAGCGTAACGGATGGCCGCGGTTAACACGCTGTCGAAGCTGCGAGGCGGGAGTATGGTGTGCTGCTGTGCCATGCCGGTGAGTTCAGCCTGTCCTCTCCCATCCACCGCAGACGTTGTTCGAGAAGACGGAACGGGTGGGTGTCGTCTCAGACCCCCGGAGTTTGGCCCGGCATGGCGACAGGGTAGTGACCCTTTGCATCGGGCATGGCCGGCGGGTTGGAGTCCCAGGTGAAATTGTCAAGTCCGGGGGCCAGTTCAATCTTGGAACCGATGGCTTCGTCCCAGGTAATCAGCTTCCCGGATTCGCAGGCCATGCGGCCCATGATGGCGGTGAAGCACGACTTGGCGCAGCGCTCGCTCTCGTTGTAAGGCTTGTCGTTGCGGATGGCATCGAAGAGCAGGTCATGCTCGCGCTGATACTGATCGCACGGCTCCCCTTTGTAGCTCCAGATGAGGCTATCGGAGGTTTGGCGGTAGCCCTGGAAAAGGCGCGGTTTGGGCTGGCCTTCGCCGAGAATGGCGCTGCCCTTGGTGCCTTGGAGGATGCTGCCGAAGAAATCATAACAGTTGGCAATGTGCCGTCCTTGCGCCACGAATCGTGTGCCGTCAGGGAATGTGTATTCCGCCTCGTAGTGGTCGAAGAGCTGGTCAGCATCCTTGCGGACTTGTCGTCCGCCCATGCCCTGGACGGAGACGGGCCACGCATTTTTGGCCCAGCAACACACGTCAATATTGTGGATCAGCCAGTCTTCGAGAAAAGTGCCGTTGAGCCAGGTGAAGCAACTGTAGTTGGCGATCTGGTAGGCCAACTCCTTCGTGCCGGGTTCCCGGGCGCCGATGCCGACGGGGCCGTGCATCCGGTAGGCCCAGCAGGTGACCAGCTCGCCGATCAAACCGTCGTGGACCTTCTGGATAGCTTCTTCGAGAGGTTTGGAGTGTCGGCTCATAAGGCCGCCGGCGATCTTGAGGTTCTTCTGCGCGGCTTCCTCGCCGGCCTTCAGCACGCGGTGGATGCCGGGCGCATCTACTGCAAAGGACTTCTCCATGAAGACATGCACGCCTTTGCGCACCGCGAATTCGAGGTGGATGGGTCGAAAGGCGGGTGCGGTGGCCAGCAGAACGACGTCGCCCTTGTCGAGAGAGTCAATGGCCTTCATGAATGCGTCCAGCCCGACGAACTGGCGTTCCGGGGGCACATCGAGCTGTTGCCCGTGTTTGGCTTTCAGATTCCCCAGGCTGCTTTGGAGGCGATGCTGGAAGACATCCGCCATGGCCCAGAGCTTGGTGGGGCCTTGGGTGGAAAGAGCCTGCGCGGCGGCGCCGGTGCCGCGTCCGCCGCACCCGACGAGGGCGAGTTTAATGGTGTTGTTCTCGGCGGCGTGGCCTGGGCGGGCGACGGCGCCGGCCAGGGCGGCGCCAGCCAGCATGGTGCCGGAGGTTTTGAGGAATTTCCGGCGGGAGGTGGCCGTCAGGGTGGGGGAATTGGAATTCATGGGGAGTTCAGGACTCGTGATCAAAGACAAACTGCTCATTACGGTCAGCCCCATGATTCCCGGGCTGAGGGTTTTTGGCAAGGCTGTTTGAGCGGTCGCAGCGGGCGCGTATTGCGGAGTTCATTTTCGGATTTGCAGGGTCAAAGGGCTTTGTTAAGGTCAGGCGCTCGCAGTCATCAACTGCGAATCGTGGGCGGAATGCGCCAGACATTACACGGCGGGCGACCTCGGAGGCTGGACCTGTCAGACCCGGGAATCGCTGCGGTGACGGAGCAGAATTAACGCAGAAGGAAGAAAGGCAGAGTTGTGAGAAACCGGATGAAACTGAACGTTGAATTGACAGGGCTTGCCATGCGGTTGGCGTGCGCGGCGGGTTTGCTGTTGGCGGCGGCGGCGCTGGCGTCCGAGAATGCGCCGCACCGGCCGTTCGCGCAATGGGCCGAGCTGCCGCGTCCGCGCCAGTTTGTGGTCGGGCTGGTGTACGCGGAGTCCGAGGCTTACCGCATTTGGGCTGGCGGCAAGGAGCGCGACATCAAAGTGAAGGACGGCGGAGAGAGTTACGGGATTGACATCAACCAGGGGTACCTGGCGCTGCAGTACGGCATTACGGAGCGGTGGGCGGCTGATTTGAATGTCGGCTTTACGTCCTGCGGATGGCGCAGCTTCTCCCCGGACCAGGGGACGGAATCCACCACCGGGCTGATGGATTTCTCCTTCGGCGTTCGCTACCAGATTTTCAACGAGGCCCAGCACACCAACCCGGCGTGGCTGCCGACGCTGACTTTCCGGGCGGGCGCAGTGCTGCCGGGCACGTATGACGAGGACTTCGAGTTCGCGCCGGGCTTGCGCTCGGCGGCGATCGAGCCGGAGCTGCTGGCCCGCAAGCACTTCGGCTGGCCGGGCCTGGGGGCCTACTGCGACGCGTTGTATCGGTGGAATCGCACCACGGGCAATGACCATTACATCGTGGCAGTGGGGCTGTTTCAGCAGATCAAAGGCTGGGAGCTGGACGTGGGCTATCGGCGGCTGCAGACACTCTCGGGCGATGACATTCAGTTCGGGAACCCTAACGATCTGAGCACGATTGATTACCCGCGGGACCCGCGGGAGATCAGCGACTCGCTGGAAACCGGTTTCAGCTACACAACCGCCAAGCGGCAAATCCGCTATGGCTTCCAATTGCGCTGGGTGTGTGACGGCAACAACACTGACCGCAAGCTCTGGGTGGGGGGCTCGGTGGACATACCGATTGGGGGGAGGTAAGGCCCTCCCGGCAGCGCGGCGAGCGGGAAGCTGGCGACGCTGAGGCAAAGCGGGCGCCAGCTGTTCCGTGTTACCCTGTTTGCTCAAGCGCCCGAGGGAGATTGTGGAGCGCGATCTATGCGGCACAACCTCTCCCCGCATGGTTTTCCTGCGAATAGTCAGAGCCAGCCAGTTGACTCCGGTGTAGTCTATGCGCAGTATGATGACCGTATGTCAGTTCGGCCGTTGCGCATGCATAGTATTGTTGCCAAAGTCCAGCTGAGCCCCAATGTCACCCGGCTCGATGTCGTTGCTCCGCGGATTGCCCAGATCCGGCAGCCTGGCCAGTTCGTGATCGTGCACCGGGCCGAGGGAGCGGAACGCATCCCGCTTACCATCGCAGACGCGGACCCCGAGGCCGGGACGATTGCGCTGGTGATCCAGGCGGTGGGCAAGAGCACGCGAGAACTGGTGGCACTGGAGCCGGGCGCGGCCATTGCTGACATCGCCGGGCCGCTGGGTCATCCGACCGAGTTAATTGCCGCGGGCCGGGCTCTCTGTGTCGGAGGGGGCGTCGGCACGGCCGTGGTGCATCCCATTGCCCAGGGCTTGAAACGCCGGGGCGTGGGAGTGCTTAGTATCATCGGCGGGCGATCGAAGGAGTGGGTCATATTCGAGGCGGAGCTGGGGCGGTTAGGCGAAGTCATGGTCTGCACCGACGACGGCAGCTACGGGCGCCGCGGCTTCGTGACCGACGCCGCCAAAGACGTCCTGGCCGGGGGCGGCATTGGCGTTGTCTATGCGGTCGGCCCGGTGCCGATGATGCGCGCCGTGGTGAACCTGACCAGGCCGCTAGGCGTTCGCACTATCGTCTCACTCAACCCTGTGATGGTGGATGGCACCGGCATGTGCGGCGGCTGCCGGGTCGCGGTCGGCGGCCAGACCCTGTTTGCTTGTGTGGATGGTCCGGAGTTCGATGGGCACCAAGTTGACTTCGACCTGCTTATGGACCGTTTATCTACCTACCGTGACTTCGAACAACGCGCCCTTGCCGCTTGTGCTGACGGCGCCTGCAAGATTGGGCTGGGGTAGGCGCTCCTCATGGCACCTCGGCAGTTTCCTTAATTCGGATCACAGAATTCTGTGCCTCCCAAGCTCTCCACCAAGCAACGCCTGCAAATCAACCGCCAGAAGATGACGGAGCAGGACCCGCTGGTCCGCAGCGCCAACTTCAACGAGGTCAACCTGGGTCTGCCTGAGAAGGTCGCCTTGCTCGAAGCCGAACGTTGCCTGCTGTGTAAGGATCCCAAGTGCATTACGGGCTGCCCGGTGAGCGTCAACATCCCGCGCTTCATCGCGCTGCTGTCCGAGGGCAAGCTGCCCGAGGCCGCGCAGTGCATGCTCGAAGACAACGCGCTGCCGGCAATCACCGGCCGCGTTTGCCCGCAAGAGACGCAGTGCGAGATCGAGTGCATTCGCGGGAACAAGGGCCTGCCAGTGGCCATCGGCTACCTCGAACGCTACGTCGGTGACTGGGCCCGCGGCCACAGCGACCAGCAAACGCTGCACATCGCCCCGCCCAGCGGCAGGAAGGTGGCGGTCGTTGGGTCCGGCCCCGGCGGCCTTACCGCCGCGGGGGAACTGGCCAAGTCGGGCCATGCCGTCACGATCTTCGAGGCGCTGCACAAACCGGGCGGCGTGCTGGTCTATGGCATTCCCGAGTTTCGCCTGCCCAAGAAGATCGTCGAGGCGGAAGTCGCGCGCCTCCAGCGGGCCGGGGTGAAGATCGTCTGCAATACGGTCATTGGCCGGACTTATACGGTGCAGGAGCTGCGCGAGCAGTTCGACGCCGTGTTCATCGCCAACGGCGCTGGCCTGCCCGTGTTCATGAACGTGCCGGGGGAGAATCTCAAGGGCGTATATTCCGCCAACGAATATCTTACCCGCGTGAACCTCATGGCTGCCTACCAATTCCCGCGGGCCGATACTCCCGTCCTGCAGGGCCAGCGTGTTGCCACCATTGGCGGTGGCAACGTCGCCATGGACTCCGCCCGCACCGCCAAGCGGCTCGGAGCCGCGTCCTCCATGGTTATCTACCGCCGTACGCGCAAGGAAATGCCCGCGCGCGCCGAGGAAATCCACCACGCCGAAGAGGAGAATATCCAGTTCGAATTCCTCACCGCGCCCGTTGAGGTGCTCGGCAACGACAAAAAGTGGGTCACTGGCCTGAAGTGCATTCGCATGAAACTGGGTGAGCCCGACGCCTCCGGCCGCGCCCGGCCCGTCGTCATCCCCGGTTCGGAGTTTGTCGTGCCCTGCGACGTAGTGGTCGTGGCGATTGGCACCCGCGCCAACCCGCTGCTGACCGCCACCTGTCCCGAACTGAAGCTCAACCAGCGGGGCAATGTCGTTGTGGACGACCGCGGCATGACCAGCCTTCCGGGCGTCTTTGCTGGCGGCGACATTGTCCGCGGCGCCGCCACCGTCATCCTCGCCATGGGCGACGGCAAGCGCACGGCCAAGGCGATAGACGAGTATTTGCGCGGCGCGGGTTAACACCCCCCTCGCCATCGTTCCCGGCAGGAGTCAATAGCCCCCTGGCTTTGGCAGCCTCTCTCCTTCAAAGAGAGAGGAGGCTCGCATTAGTTCCCTGGTTCGTTCCCGTTCAGGTGCGCGGTTCAGGACTTCTTCTGCTTCGCAGGTTTCTTGTCCGGCGGCTGACCGCGCCAGGATCCGAGCGGCAGGACATTGGCCCGCGCCGCCCACGCTCGCCACTGGGCAGCCAAGTTCCTTGCCTTGCCCGGGCGCTGCGCGGCGAGGTTGTACATTTCCGTCCGGTCCGCGGACATGTCATAGAGTTCCCACGGTTGGTTAGCCTTGGCAACGAGCTTCCATTGGCCGTCGCGGATGGCGCGGTTGCTCTCATGCTCCCAGCAAATCGGCTGAGCGCGCGCGATGCTTTCTCCCGCGAAGGCCGGACGAAGGCTGACTCCTTCCATGGGCTGGATTTTCTGTCCGCCTTTCTCGGCCGGGTAGGTAGCTCCGCCTACGTCTACGCAGGTGGACATTAGATCAACCAGATGGGCGGGCTCGGCCACGAGCTGGTTGCGCAACGTTTCGGGGATGGCCTTGGGCCAATGGACGATGAGCGGGGTGGCGATGCCTCCTTCGTGCACCCAGTGTTTGTATTCGCGGAACGGGGTGTTGGAGACGTTCGCCCAGCCGCGCCCATAGCCCACGTAGGTATCCTCCGGCCCCGGCATAACATCGGGGCCGGTGCGCACGGGACGGCCGTCGCGTGTCTGCATCGGCGGCCAGATTTGCTTCTGGAGTTCGTCGGGAGCCATCGGCTTGCAGACCATGTTTCTCACCTCGTCGGCATTCGACTTGCGCCCCATCGGTTCGGCACAGCCGCCGTTGTCTTGCAGGAAGAAGATGAGGGTGTTGTCGAGGCGGTTCTGCCGCTTGAGTTCGGCGACGATGCGGCCGATGCCCTGATCCAGCCGGTCCACCATCGCGGCATAGACTTCCATGCAGCGAGTTTCCCAAGCCTTGTTGGTGACGGTGGCCCAGTCTTCAGCTTGGGGCGACAGCTCCCACGCGCGGTCAATTAGGCCCAGTTCCTTAAGCCGGGCGAAGCGGGCGGCGCGGACCGGGCCGTAGCCGGCGTCGTATTTGCCCCGGTACTTGGCGATATCCTCCGGCGGCGCGTGCATGGGCCAGTGGGCGGCGGTGTAGGCGACATACATGAAGAACGGTTCGCTGGGCTGGCTTTGCGCGTGGTCGCGGATGAAGGTAATGGCGTTGTCGCTGATGGCGTCGGTGTAGTAAAAGCGCGCGGGTTTGTATTCGGGATCATTGGCGGGCGTGATGTAGGTGTTGTCGCGGCAGAGGGTGGTGGGGTCGTAGAAGCTCCCGGCGCCGGTGACGGTGCCGTAGAAGCGGTCGAACCCGCGCTGCAATGGCCAGTTATGTTTCGGGCCATCGGGTGCGATGGCATCGCATACGTGCCACTTGCCGCATACATAGGTGCGGTAACCTGCCGGGCGCAGCGCCTCGGCAATCGTCACGCAGCGCTGGTTCAAGTCCCCCGCATAACCGTCGTCTCGGCCGCTGCCGTGGCCGGTCATGTGCCCCATGCCGGCCTGGTGCGGGTAAAGCCCGGTCAGCAGGCTGGCCCGGGTCGGACAGCAACGCGCGGTGTTGTAGAACTGGGTGAAGCGCAACCCGTTCTTCGCGAGGGCATCCAGGTTGGGTGTGGCAATCTCGCTCCCGTAGCAGCCAAGGTCGGAGAAGCCCATGTCGTCGGACATGATGAGGAGGATGTCGGGACGCGAGGCCGCGGCGGAGACCGGCGCGGGGCCCGGAAGCGACTTCTGCCACTTGAGCGCCTGGGTGGAGAGGCTCTCGGCTGTAGCCTGCTCTTTGTCGGCCAGGTTGGCCGTTTCATTCGGATCGGCGGCGATATTGTAAAGCTCGCGCTGGGTGCCATCCGCGTTCACCAGCAGCTTCCAGTTACCGTCACGGACAGCCACGTTCGGGCTGCGGTCGGCTCCCTTGGGGTAGGCGAAGGCATGGTCGTTGCGGCCGTATTCCCAGAAGAGCGGCCGCGCGCGATTGGCGGCTGGCTTGCCCGAAAAGGCCGCGCTGAGGTCCACGCCGTCGAGCGCGGCATCTTGCGGCAGCGGCGCGCCGGCGAGGGCGCAGAGGCTGGGGAAGAGGTCCACCGCGCCCATCAGCGTTTGGTCATCTGTGCGCCCGGCTGGAGCGTGGCCGGGCCAGCGCACGAGGAACGGCATGCGAATGCCGCCTTCGTAAAGGCTGAGTTTGCTGCCGCGCAGGCCTCCCGAGCGCGTCCCGTGGAAGGTGGGCAGCGCGCCGTTGTCACTGGAGAAGATCACCAGTGTCTTTGCGTCGAGGCCCAACTCCTTCAGCCCGGTCATGAACCGGCCGAGCTGCCGGTCGTATTCGTCGAGCACAGCGCTGAACTTGCGCTCCTCCTCCGGGCCGTTCGGGTATTCGCGAAGCCGTTCCTCGCTGGGGACCCAGGGCGTGTGGACTTCGTCCGGCCAGATGTTCACGTAGCAGGGCTGATCGCGATGCCGATTGAGGAAATCGAGCGCCTTGTCCACGAAGAACGCCGAGCGGTCCCATCGTTTGACCTTGTCGTGCTGGGACCAGATCCAGTTGGTCGCCGTGATGTCCGGGTGCGGGTCCGGGCTTTCCCAGGTGCTGGCGTGTTCGTCGAAGCCGTAGGCGGAGAAGGGCGGGGCGTTGGTCACGTCGCGTCCGCCGCCCATGTGCCATTTGCCGAAGTGCCCGGTGGCGTAGCCGGCCGCCCGGAGTGTGCGGGCCAGCGATGGGGCCTTTGGATCGAGGAAGTCCGCCTGCTCGCAAGCGCGGTTACCCTTGCGCGTCTGCAGGTAGCTGGTGATCCGCCAGCGGGCGGGATACATCCCAGTGGTAAAGCCGGTGCGCGACGGCGAGCAAATCGGCGAGGCGGTGTAGAACCGGGTGAAGCGGATGCCCTCCCGCGCCAGGCGATCCATATTGGGGGTGGGCGCAAACTTGCCGCCGTAGCAACCGGGGTCGCCATAGCCCATGTCGTCCGTGAGGATGAAGACGATGTTAGGACGGCTGGTCGGAGCGAGATCGGCTGCCGCGAGCGGGGTGGCGCGTTCGAGGCAAAAGGCAGCGACGATTGCAAGTCCGCCAACATGCCAGGGCTGCTTCAGCCTGAATCTGGATCTCGGGGGATGGCTTGGTTTGCTGGGGTCCTGTCTGGTTGCAGTCATAGATACATAGGGCAATGCTGTAATGCGGCAAATCTTAGGGACAATCATGGTCCCGGCACAACGATTTGTCTTGCGTAACCTTGGGCCAATCTAAACCGTCTTAGCCCTATGCGTGCTCTTCTAAGCCGATTGTTGATGCTATTCCCACTGGCCACTTTGACTGTGGCGGGAGCGGCCTCCCGGCCCAATATCATCTTCATCCTCACTGACGACCAGGGTTACGGCGACCTGTCCTGCCACGGGAATCCTGTCCTCAAGACACCGAACCTCGATCGCCTGCACGATGAGGGTGTGCGTTTCACTGATTTCCACGTTAGCCCCACCTGCGCGCCAACCCGGGCGGCACTGAACAGCGGCCGGCATGAGTTTTGCAACGGTGTGACCCACACCATCCACGAGCGCGAGCGGCTCTCGCTCAAGACCACGACGCTGGCCCAGATGCTCAAGGCGGCCGGCTACACGACGGGCATCTTCGGCAAATGGCATCTGGGGGACGAGGCGGAATACCAGCCCAACCGGCGCGGCTTCGATGAGGTGTTCATTCACGGCGCGGGTGGCATCGGCCAGACTTACCCGGGCAGTTGCGGCGATGCGCCGGGCAACACCTATTTCGACCCGGCCATTCTGCACAACGGCAAGTTCGCGCAGACGCGGGGCTATTGCACGGACGTGTTCTTCGCCCAGGCGATCAAGTGGATCGAATCCGTGAAGGGGGCGCGGCCTTTCTACGCCTATATCACGCCCAATGCGCCGCACAAGCCGCTCCAGGTGCCCAAGGAGTACGAGCAGCGCTACGCCGGCAAGGTGGGCGGCGACGTGGCGAAGTTCTTCGGCATGATCGCCAACATTGACGACAACGTGGGCCGGCTGCTTGCGAAGCTGAAGGAATGGGGCATTGAGCGCGACACGCTGGTGGTGTTCATGAACGACAATGGCGGTACCGCGGGCACCCAAATCTTCAATGCCGGTATGCGGGGGGCGAAGAACTCGCCCTGGCTGGGTGGCACACGGGCGGCTTCGTTCTGGCGCTGGCCGGGAACTTTCCAGCCCGCGGACGTTAGTGCGCTGGCAGCCAACATTGATTTCTTCCCGACCCTGATCGAGCTGGCTGGCGCGAAACTGGGCCCCGGGATGCAGGCGCAAGTCGAAGGCCGCAGCCTGGTCCCGCTGCTGAAGAATCCCAAGACGCCCTGGGCCGACCGAGTGCTGTTCACCCACACCGGCCGCTGGGAGCGTGGCCAGGCGGCACAGTCCAAATACCGCAACTGCAGCGTGCGCAACAGCCGTTGGCACCTGGTTTGTGTCTCCGGGTCTGGGGAGAAGGCCTGGCAGTTGTTCGACGTTCAGGCCGATCCGGGCGAGAAGAACGATGTGGTGGCGCAGCATCCCGAGGTGGTCCGGGAACTCGACGCCGCGTACGACAAATGGTGGGAGTCCGTCCAACCGCAGCTCGTGAACGAGAATGCCGTTGGGCCGAAGGTGAACCCCTTTAAGGAGCTGTACTGGAAGCAGTTTGGGGGCGGGCCGGACGAAGAGGCGTCCCGGCAGAAGGACTCGGCCCAATCCGGGCAGCGCGCCAAGACCCGGCCGAACGTCCTGTTTATCGCCGTGGACGACCTGCGGCCGGAGTTGGGTTGTTACGGCAACACTGTCATCAAAAGCCCCAACATTGACCGCCTGGCCCGCGCCGGAGTCGTCTTCAACCACGCCTACTGCCAGCAGGCGGTCTGCTCGCCGTCCCGCACCAGCCTGTTGACCGGCACCCGGCCCGATACCACCAAAGTCTGGGACCTCCAGACCCATTTCCGCAAAGCACTGCCCGATGTCGTCACCCTCCCGCAGCACTTCAAGAACAACGGCTACTTCGTCCAGGGCATGGGCAAGATCTACCACGGAAGCCTCGACGACGCGATCTCGTGGTCGGTGCCCTGGGCCGGCCCCAAGACCGAAACCTACGCCTCAGCCGATAACCGGGCGCTGGTGGAGAAGAAGCGCCAGAAGGCGAAGGCGGCGGGCAAGAAGGGGGACAACCTCCAGCGGGCGAGCAAGGGTCCGGCCTACGAGGGGGAGAACGTGCCCGACAACACCTTCCACGATGGCGCGTTGGCGGATATGGCCGTTGCCGCCCTCCGCGGCCTCAAGCAGAAGCAAGAGCCTTTCTTCCTGGCCGTCGGCTTCATTCGCCCCCACCTGCCCTTTGTCTCGCCCAGGAAGTACTGGGACCTCTACGACCCGGCGAGGATTCCGCTGGCCCCCAATCCGTTCCGTCCCAAGGGCGCGCCGGATTACGCCGTGCTGGAGGGGGGCGAGTTGCACGCTTACGAAGGCGTTCCCCCCGGCCATATTCCGGACGACTTCGCCCGCCGGCTCAAGCACGGCTACTACGCCGCGACCAGCTACATGGATGCCCAGGTTGGCAAGGTGCTGGACGAACTCGAGCGCCTCGGCCTGCGCGACAACACCATTATCATCCTCTGGGGCGACCACGGCTGGAAACTCGGCGAGCATGACGCCTGGTGCAAGCACAGCACCGTCGAGAATGACACCCGGGTTCCGCTGCTCATCTCCGCGCCCGGCATGCAGCACGCCGGGAAACGCACCGACGCCCTGGTCGAGTTCGTGGACATCTACCCCTCATTGGCCGACCTAGCCAGCCTGCCTCTGCCCAGCCATCTCGAGGGCACCAGCTTCCGACCGGTGCTCGATGACCTCAAACGTCCTTGGAAGCCCGCTGTCTTTAGCCAATACCCACGCCCTGCCAGCGGCAAACAGCTCATGGGCTACAGCATGCGCACCGACCGCTACCGCATGACCGCCTGGCTGCACCGTGACGACCACTCGAAGGTTGATGCCCTCGAACTCTACGATCACCAGGCCGATCCGCAGGAGAACGTAAACATCGCCAGCCGGCCCGAGAATACCGCGCTGGTCAACGAGCTGAGAGCGAAGCTCAAGGCGGGCTGGCAGGCGGCTCTCCCGCCCCGCCCGTAATTGAGGACCGCACGCGTCCCATGGGCAGGCCGGGGCGTTCCGCCCGAGGTCGTTCCTGGCGCTCGCCAGCCGCCTCCGCCAAAGGTATGCGGCGCCGTTGGCGTGCGTGTGCGGGAAAACCCGCTCGTATTCCGCTGATATTCCGCTCGTACTCATTGCCGGTGGACGGAAACATTGGGGAGAGTTCGGCGCCTCACTGGTGTAGCTTCACGCGTTGTTCGCCGGCTCGACCGGCAGGGCTGCGTTGCTCCAGAAGGCAATCCGGTGAGCGGGATCGCCAGGGGAGGACGATTGATTGGCTCGATGTTCGGTCCTCTATTTTCGATTACCCAACTTCGACACAATAGCGCATCATGACGGTCGAACAGGATAGACAGTTGGATTGCCTGAAATGATCACAACATGCGACGATTACTACCGCCCCAAACAACCGATTGTCCTAACTCCCGGTTCACCAACAAACGATCGGAAGGATCCATGAAAGCTCGACACATTTTACTCGCATTCCTCACGCTCTCGTGCGCTGTGGCGCTGGCCGAGGACACTTACTACCACATTCCGCTCACCTCTCTGAAGCTGGCAGAAGGGGCGTTGCCCACCGGCTATGAATGGAAGGGCCCGGCATGGCGGATGGCCGAAGCGCTGCAGCCCTATGCGGTGCTCGACGGGGAGAGGGAAGCCTATGTTGGCGGTGGAAGCATTGCACCCTGGAGCCTTGCCGAACAGGCCTTCCAGAACAGGCTCCTGGTGCTCCGTATGCCCAATGGTCGGCCCCCCACTGGCCGCCTGTTTGTCCCCAATACCAACCTGAGCGGGATGGTCGCGCTCAAGTTCAAGGTGGCGGCCGCCTCCGCGTCAGCGGCGTCTAAGCGGGAGTTCTTCAAAGCTAAGGAGGACTACTACCGCAACTTGCGGCAGCAGAACATCCCGGGCGGCGCCTGGTTCCGCCATCAGGAAAGCGAGGCAGCCAAGGCCAGCGGCACTAATGTGATGAGGGAACAGGCCGACCGTGGTTTCAATCCGCGCCGGCCAGGGTCCTGGGACGATAGTTATGACTCGACCTACGACCTGTTTAGCGGCGGCCGCGCTCTCAGCGAGAACCTGCAATTGGACCGGTTGCTGACTCCTGTCGGGACGAACACAAACCTTGTTGCCCTCAGCACTCTCACCGGCGTTACCGTGCGCGAGATGGATTGGAAAACGCTGCTTCAGGACCGCAAGCCCGCCCTTGACCCGCTGGCCGCGCATATCCCTTTCGACCAGCATGCCTTGTTCTTCTCCACC
The DNA here is from genome assembly GCA_035452965.1 of Candidatus Paceibacterota bacterium. Lineage (NCBI taxonomy): Bacteria > Bacillati > Minisyncoccota > Minisyncoccota bacterium. The sequence goes on from DAOTCE010000041.1 coordinate 21,416, forward strand.
TTCGAGGCGATGAGCCGCTGGATTGATGAAGCCGACCAGGACGGCACACCGGTCCTGCAGATCTTCGAGCCCCGCGCCGAGGACGCCAATTCGCGGGGGCGTTACCAAAAGCAACTGTGTCTTGAACTCAATGCCCTCTCGCGCCTGATCGGCCCCCAACTCATCGCCAGCGCCGCGTTCACCGGTTCCGACCCGTACCTGCGCACGGGCAGCGATTTGGCGGTGTTATTCGAGACAACCTCACCGGCGATGCTGAAGGCGCTGCTCCAGGCCCGGCAGGCCGCCGCGCAGCAGGCCAATCCAGCGGTCAAGGCCGTCAAAGGCGACATTGCCGGCGTGGCTTACACGGGCATGATCTCGGAAGACCGCGCGGTTTGTTCCTATGTCGCGGCCCTGGAGGATGCCGTGCTGGTGAGCAATTCCCGCGCGCAACTGGAGCGCATTATCAGCGTCGCCAAAGGCAAGACCCCCGCTCTGGCGTCTCAAGACGATTACCGTTATTTCCGGCAGAAGTACCCCAGGACCGAGCCCGGCGAAACCGGCTTCCTGGTCCTCTCGGATGCTACCATCCGACGCTGGTGTGGTCCCCAATGGCGCATCGCCAACTCCCGCCGCACTCGCGCCGCGGCCGTCCTGACTTGGCTTCAGGCCGCGCACGCGGACGAGTTGGCCACCGGCCAGGCCAAACCCGGCTGCATCGCGACCAACCTGCCCGAGGTTGGCGACGTGCTGCTCACTACCAACGGGGTGCTTTCCGCCACCTACGGCACGATCGCGTTCCTGACGCCGATCCTCGAACTGCCCCTGACGCAGGCGACCCAGGCCGAAGCCGACGCCTATAACCGCTGGCGAGAGGGCTACCAGCGAAACTGGAGCCAGGTCTTTGACCCCATCGCCATCCGCTTTTCGTTGCAACCGGAACGCCTCAGCGCTGAACTGAGCGTGATGCCGCTCATCGCGGGCTCCGAGTACCGCCAGTTCATCCTGATGAGCAGCGGCGGGCGCATTGCACCGGACGCCGGCGATCCGCACCCCGAGGCGCTGCTCCATCTGGCCCTGGCGATCAACGCGCAATCCGAACCCGTAAGAGAGTCCGGCAATTTCCTCGGCGGTTTCAGTCCTTTGCTCAAGGTGAACCCGCTGGGCTGGCTGGGCCAGTGTTTGGCCATCTACGCGGACCAGGATCCTTTCTGGGATCAGCTGAGCAAAGCAGCGAAGAGCTCCGAGTTCCTGGAGAAGAGTTATCCCCGACTGCCGGTGGCCCTTTATTGCCAAGTCAAGAACCCGTTGGGGGTCACGGCATTTCTCACCACCGTGCGCGGGTTCGTGGAACAATCGGCACCGCACATGACCACCTGGGAGAATCTCGAATACAATGGCCAGGCCTATGTGAAGGTCACTGCCTCGCAACAGACGCAGGCCGAAGGGGGAGTGACCAACCTGTGCGTCTATTACGCTGTGACCCCCAATTCGCTGGTCTTAACCCTGAGCGAATCGGTTTTGAAACGAGCCCTCGACCGCCAGCACACTCAAGTCGCCGATCGGCAGGCCGCCCGGACCAACGCGCTACCGGCACAGCCTTGGTTGGGCACCAACCTTTGCCTTCGGGTTGATCAGAGCTTCGTGCCCACTCTCGAGTGCCTCTTCCGCGACGGATTCCGCCCCGCGCAGCAGCGGCTGGCGTGGAGCAACCTACCCATCCTCAACGAGTGGAAGCGTCGCTATCCGCAGCAGGACCCGGTCAAGCTGCATGAACGACTCTGGCACACCACGCTGGTCTGCCCCGGCGGCGGCCACTATGTTTGGAATGAGCAATGGCAGACGATGGAATCCACAGTGTATGGCCATCCCGCCCAGCCCAAGCCCGGCCCCGAGAAGATCCTGCCCGTCGCCAACGTAACCAGCGCCAACCTCGGTGTGAGCTTCGAGAACCAGGGGCTCTCCGCCAAGGCTGTCCTGGAACGCAACGCCAGCAAATCAGTTCCCTGAGAGAAGAAAGGGGGCTGGTTCCGGCCCGTATGCAGAAGTCTGACCTGTGCTGGAAGCCGTTCCTGCATCGCGCAGTGACGGGCCGGTGGCAGCGGCCGCGGCTTTCCGCCATCGCAGCCCCCTGGCCCAGCGGCTTGGAGCGGGCGGGACTCTACTTGCACGTCCCGTTTTGCAGGAACCTCTGTCCTTTTTGCCCCTACAACCGCACGCTGTACTCGGATGCGGGCTACGCGCGGTTCGAGGCAGGAGTGCACGCGGAAATTGACCTCTACGCCCCGTGCCTCAAGGGAACGAAGATTGACACGCTTTACATCGGTGGCGGCACGCCCACGGTCAATCCGCCCGGGCTGCTTCGCCTCGTGCGGCACATCCGCGAGGCCTTTCCCGGCGTTTACGACGGGTGCGTCGAGTTGCACCCCTCCAGCATGGACGACGGCTGCCTGGCGCTCTTGCAGGGCGCTGGAATCAGGCGGCTCTCCGTCGGCGTGGAGTCCGCGAGCGACCGGCTGCTGGCGTTGCTGGGGCGGAGCCATGATGGGGCGACGGCGCTGGAGGCAACGCGCCGCGCGATGGCCGCCGGGTTCGATTCAGTCAATGTGGATCTGATGTTTGCGCTCCCGACGCAGACGCTCGCCGAATGGCAGGCCGACCTCGAAGCGGTCTTGAGTCTGGGGGTGGATCAGATCAGCACTTACCCGCTCTTCGGATTTCCCTACTCCGAGCGGGGCCGGGAGCGCCGGCTTTCGGAGATCGAGCGTCCTTCGGGCGCGTTGATCCGGTCCATGCTTGCTCTGACCCACGAGGAGGCGGAACGGCATCACCTGAAACAGTGCGCCGTGTGGAGCTGGATCAGGCCGGGACGAAGCAAGTTCAGCTCGATCACGCGTCATCACTATGTGGGGTTTGGCCCCAGCGCCGCCTCGATGATCGGCAGCGCGTTCTACGTCAACACGTTTGACGTGGACGCCTACGCGGACGCGCTGACGCGTGGGCGGCCGGTGGCGCTGGTGCTGCCGGTGGACCGCCGGCTGGAAATGGCCTACTGGCTCTACTGGCGCGCCTACGAGCTGAAGGCCCGCGAGGCGGACTTCCAGAAGGTGTTTGGGGTGGACGCATCGCTGGAAGGCACCTTCGGAAAGATCACGCGGTTGTTCAGGGCATTGAGGCTGGTGCAAAGCGAACCGGACGGTTGGCGCATTACCCGCCGGGGCGCTTACTGGATTCATCGCCTGCAAAACGAGTATAGCCTGAATTACATCAACCGTCTGTGGGGGACCTGCCGGCGTGTGGCGTGGCCGCAAGAGGTGAGGCTATGAAGGCGAGGGTCTGGGCGGAACGGGCGGCCTACGCCTTCAAGACGCTGGTGCTGCGGCAGCATCGCCCTTGGCTTGTCGGGCTGGTGATAACCGATCAATGCAACCTGAATTGCCACTACTGCGAAAGCAAGAACACCGGGCAATACCGCTTCACCTGGCCGGAAACCTGCAAAGCCGTCGAAGCCGCCTATGGTCGCGGTTGCCGCTCACTCTATTTCACCGGCGGCGAGCCCATGCTTTGGCGCGATGGCGATAAAGCCATCCAGGACGCCGTCTCTTACGCGCAGAGCCTGGGATTTCACGAGATCTTCATCTTCACGAACGGGACATTTCCACTGAATACCCGGGGCTGCCACTTTATCGTCACCGTGGATGGGCCGCGGGCAGTCCACGAGCGGATTCGGCCCGGCACGTATGACCTGATCCTGCACAACGTGAGACAGGCCGTCACGAAGGCAGTGTTCGCCTCCATCACGCTGGGGCGCCAGAATGTCGATTGCATTGAGGAATTCGCCCGGGAGATGGTGTCAGCCGGGTTGTTCCGGGGTATCTCTTTCAATTTGCTCACGCACTGGCCGGAGATGGTTCAGCGCCACGGCATCCCTCCCGCCGATCGTCTGGCGGTAATGGATCGGCTTTGGCGCCTCAAGCAGAAAGGGTATCCCATTGTGCTTTCGCGGGCGGCGTGGCGCGCGCTGCGTGACAACCGCTGGAAGCGGCCTATTCGCGAGATCCAACTCATCACGAACCAGCGAGTTTTCGACTGCTGCCGCGATGTGGATAACCCTGCCATCTGCGAGAATTGCGGCTATGCGAACTGTGTGGAAGTCGCGCAGATACTGGCGCTTCGGCCTTCCGCTCTCTGGCAGGTGCTCAAAATAGTCGGGAACTGATCTCCTGGCCCAGCCGGTCTATCGCCATCTACACCTCCTGCAGGATCCCAGGCTCTGAGGCCGTTGCCGGCGCAGAGCTGTGTGGGTTCGACGGTCATGGCCAGGGCATGGGGCATTTGCACTCAGGTAGCAGCCGGGTATGTTTACTTTGGTGCAAGGGTGCGAAACCTGCGCGCCACGTGTGCGAGTATGCGCCTGACCGAGTCGGATTTGAAGTTTGTCGTGCAGACCGTGGCTACCCTGCGGCGGGACCATGACAACATCCTCAGTTTAGTCCGAGACAAGGATGACCTGCTGGAGCTGATGCTGGAGGACCCGAAGCTGGCGGAGCGCTTGCTCGCCGGACGGGAAGTGTTCGTCCACGTCTCGCCGTACCTGACGTTTGCGGTGCTCCTGCGGCGCATCCAGCGCGATCTCGAAGGCCAGTCGTTCCTGATCGACCGCGACGCCCGCGGCAGGTCCATTCCCGTATTCGAGGCGCGGCGGGCCGTTCAACTGCTCAAAGACCCATCCACGCGCGAGTATCTGACCGAGATGCTCTGCTCGTTTGTGCGGACCAACACGGGCATGCTTTACTGGAAGGGGCATGGCGCCTGGCACAAACGGAGAATCAGCGACATGGATATGGACGACATGATCGCGCTGTGCAACTTAGCGGAGCCGGCGTTTAAGCCGCGCCTGTACCGGCGCATTGCGGACATCGCGCTGTTCCTGACAGGCATCTACCCCGACCATGCGTCCTCTGCGGAAGGGCGGGCGCGGGGCCAAGCTGCCCGCCGGCGGACCGTGCCCGACTACGAGCGCGAAGGCCGGCGCTTCTATGCCCTCGCCGCGCGCGCACCTGAGCCGCCGTGGTCGGCCTCGGTTTTCGAGGGACTGGCCGAGCAATTCACGCTCGCTCGCGAGGCGCTGACCGCGTTAAGCGACCGCTACCTCAAACCGCTCCGGGACCGGTATTTCGACTTGGCGGCCAATTGATTGAGGATTCTGGTTGGCGCCCGGCATTCCCTGGCCTACCGTCGGCGCACCGCAGACGTTTTGATTAACTCGATTATGCCGCGCACCACGATTCGCCGACCGGGATTCATTATCACTCTGGGGGCGGTGTTGTTCGGCCTTGCTCTTGGCTCGAGCGCAGCCGAGCCGCGGATCCGCATTGATGCGGATTTTCCCGGCGGCAATATCGTGGTGGATTCCATCGCGGGCGACACGGTGACGCTGCACCAGGATTTGCGTGACACGGCGGGCAACTGGTTTTACTGGTGCTTTCGCGTTCGCGGTGCCGCGGGGCGAACCTTGCGCTTCGGCTTCTCTGAATCCAATCCCATCGGCACACGCGGACCAGCCCTCAGCTTGGACAGCGGCAAGTCCTGGACATGGCTGGGCACAAATGCGGTGCAGGGAAAGGAGTTTTCCTGCGCCATTCCCCGAGGAGCGCGCGAAGCGCGATTCTGTTTCGCGATCCCTTACCTGGAGGGCAATCTCAAGGAATTCCTCAAACGCCATTCGCGCCACCCCAATCTGAAGGTGGAGTCGCTGTGCCGGACGCCGAAAGGCCGGCGCGTGGAACTGCTGCGGCTGGGCCGACTGGACGGGAAGGCCGAACACGCCGTCCTCCTGACCTGCCGCCATCATGCCTGCGAGATGATCGCCAGCTACAGCCTCGAGGGCATCATGGAGGCGGTGCTCGATGCCGACGAAGGGCGCCGGCTGCGGGAGCAGGTGGAGTTCTTTGTGGTGCCGTTTATGGACAAGGACGGGGTCGAAGACGGCGACCAGGGTAAGAACCGCAAGCCGCACGACCACAACCGCGACTATGATGGCAACAGCCTGTATGCCTCGGTGCGGGCGGTGCGCGAGCTGGTCGCGGGGCGTCTCGGCTCGCGGAAGATCGCTCTCGCGCTGGATATGCACTGCCCCCATATTCGCGGCGCTCGCAACGAGCACATCTACTTTGTCGGCGGGCCGGAGCCGGAGAATTGGGCCCGGGTGGGAGAGTTTTCGGAGGTGCTGCAGACGGTGCGGCGCGGGCCGCTTCGTTATCGGTCCTCGGACAACCTGCCGCACGGGCAGGCGTGGAACACCTTGTCCGGTCCGCCGCGCAGCTTCGGACAATGGGCCGCCGCGCAGCCGAACGTGCTCATCGGCACCAGCATCGAGATTCCTTACGCGAACGTGGGCAAAACAACGGTTACGGCCGAGAATGCGCGCGCCTTCGGCCACGATCTGGCCCGGGCTATGGACCAATACCTCCTGCCGCCTTCAACGTCGGCGAGCCGCTAGGACTGCGCGCTCGCCCCTGTTCGAGTCAGCGCGGCCAGGTCGTGGTTTGCGTTACGGGCTCAGAAACTTGTTCACGCGCGGCGACCCGGTGAGATAACCAAGCGAGGTGAGGAATTGGTCTGCCTTCTCCAGGGTCTCGCGGAAGTACCGGGTATTCCGGCGGCCAAAGTTGAAGAAGCCATGCCCCTGGCCGGCAAAGCCGACGAGCTCGCACCGGTTGCCGGCAGCCTTCATCTTCGCGGCGAAGGCCTCAGCCGTAGCGAAAGGGACGGTGGTATCGGCCTTGCCATGCAGGACGAGCATTGGGGGGGCGCCTGCCCGAACGTGGTGAGCGGGAGAAATCAACCGCGGCTCGATCCCCAGGCGCGCGGCGCTGGCCCGTGACGCAAACGCCGCAAGGTTCGTGCTCGCCAGTGGCGCCAAAACCAGCACGGGGTTGAACAGCACCGCCGCGTTCGGCACCGCGCTGACGGAGGTATCCTCGCCGGGTTCATCCAGCCCCGGCACGACTGCGGCACACGCGGCGATGTGGCCGCCGGCCGAGCCCCCGGCTGCGACTACGCAATTGGGATCAATGCCCAGCCGCGCGGCGTTCTTGCGCACCCAGCGAATGGCAGACTTGGCATCCGCCACACATTGGGCCGCTTTGGCGCCCTGGCGGGAGGCGACGCGGTAGTCGGCCGCAATCGCCACCATCCCCCGCGAAGCGAAATACTGGCACTGTTTCTCGAATTGCTGGGGTGAACCCGAAGTCCAGCCGCCGCCGAAGAAGAACACGATCGCCGGGCGCTGATTCGTCCGCGCGCTGTCTTTCGGGGTGAAGACATAGAGCTGGAGGTTGGTCTGGCCAATAGTCTTGTAGGTTTCGGCGCGCGCCTCCGGCAGGACCGGGGGGTAGGTGCGCGGGCGAACGGTGCGCGCGGCCTCCGCCTGACCGCCCCCAAGCCCGGAGGCCGATAAGGCCAAGGCCAGCCCGGCGCAGAAGAGGGAGATGCGATGTGGAGTGCGGCGCATTTGTTGGCCTGTCATAAACTTGGTCCGCAACCAGAGTCGAGCTGTCCCCCTGCGAAGTCAAGAGTGCGCCTGCATCATGCGGGAATGTCCTCTAAACGGCATTGGGGCGGAATGCGCATGGCGCGGCTTGGGCGGATTATAGAAATCCCTCGTGCCACGTCGGCCGGGCGGGTAGCATCACTCCAATGTCCGCTGCGTATAATCAACTGCTCGACGGGATCATCCAACATCTGGAAGAGCTGAATGAGCGCGGTGTCCGCTTTGTTTCCGTCTCGCCGGAAACGCTGGCGGGGTTATCGCGGCGTCCGCCGGTTGTCCCGGCCGGGCGCCCCGCAGCGCCTGCGCCGCAGCCAGTTGTTCGGCCGCCCGTGAAACCGCAATTGGATGTTCCTAAGCCGGTCGAAGCAACTGTACCCGCGTTCGCTGAATTGCGACAGCGCGTATCCGCTTGCGTGAAATGCTCCCACCTCGCCGCCTCCCGCAAGAATGTCGTCTTCGGCGTGGGCAGCATCAACGCGCAGCTCATGTTCATTGGCGAAGCGCCGGGAGCCGACGAAGACCAGCAGGGCGAGCCTTTTGTGGGCAAGGCCGGGCAGTTGCTGACCAAGATCATCCAAACCATGGGCCTCACCCGGGAAACGGTCTATATCGGCAACATCCTGAAGTGCCGGCCCGACACTCCCGGTAAGGCGTCGGGCAACCGCAAACCCACCCCGGCGGAGATGCAGACGTGCATACCCTACCTCCACGAGCAGATTGACTTGATACGGCCCAAGGTCATCGTGGCCCTGGGCGCGACGGCCGTGGAAGGGTTGCTGGGCAAAACCCTTGCCATCACCCGCCTCCGCGGCCAATGGCGCACCTACCGTGGCATCCCCCTCATGCCCACCTACCACCCGGCCTACCTGCTGCGAAACCAGGCCCTTGCCGAGAAGCGCCGGGTCTGGGAAGACATGTTGCAGGTCATGGAGAAGCTTGATTTGCCAATCAGCGAGAAGCAGCGCCGGTTCTTCCTGAAAGGCTGAAAAGTCGTCTCCCCGGGCAGGTGAGTTCAAGACCTGCGCCGCAAGCCGGGTGTATCCGTCCACGCGCGCTGGCTGCCGCCCCTCCCCCAGAGCTGGAGCACATCCCATGCCCAAGCCATCTGCGGCGATGGGACGGTGCCAATCCGGCGGGACCCCTGTGTGTATCCCATGGGGGTCGGCCCCCATGGGAACCACACCGGGGCATAACGGGTGTCACAGCGTTGTCACACCGGGGCGGCCAATCGGTCCAGGAAAAGGGGGCTGGATTGATGAATTGCTGTAATTAGGCCGCGGATGCCGCTTGCGGCTGCACGCCTTTCGGCTATAACTCCCGCGCTCATGCTCAAAACGCTCATTGATTGGTATCTGCGCACGCTGGAAAGCGGCGGTTTTGCGCTGGTGGCCCTGTTGATGGCCATCGAAAGCTCGATCGTCCCGCTGCCCAGCGAGGTCGTCATCCCCCCCGCGGCGCATCTGGCATGGAACGATGGCATCCATTTCCTCGGCCTCCACTTCACCGGGTGGTCAGGCCAGGTTGGCCTGGTAATCGCCGGGGCGGTGGGTTCCTGGCTCGGCGCAACGGCGATGTACTGGGCTTCACGGCTTGCCGGACGGCCTTTGGTGATGCGCTATGGCCGTTACTTCCTGATCTCGCCCGCCAAGGTGGAAGGGGCTGAGCGCTGGGCGGCCAACTACGGGTCCTTTGGCATCTTCGCCTCGCGGCTGCTGCCTGTGGTCAGGCATCTTATCGGCATCCCGGCCGGCATTGTGCGTATGGACTACCTGAAGTTTTCAATCTACACGCTGATCGGTTCGGCAATTTGGTCCGCAGTGTTGTGTTGGCTGGGGGTTAAGGTCGGCGCCGATATCACCAAGGGCGAGATGCACAAAGTCACCTACTGGTTGTTCGGCTTTCTGGTTGTGGTCGGCGTGATGTATTACTTCTTTGTCCACCGCCACATGCAGCAGCGGAATCCGCCGCCGCCCGGCACCGACAAAGCTAAGGGCCGGTAACACCCAGCAGCCGCTCGAATTCAGCCGAGAATTTCTGGAGGGCGTCGCCAATGCGCTGCGGTTGCTTGGTGATCGTCTCCATCATGCTCTCCGCTGTCTCGGGCCTGTAACGGATCAACTCCACAGATGCGACGATCAACGACAGGTAGTTGTTGATGTCGTGGCGCATGAGCGACAGCTTGGAGTTCAACTCAGTGACTTGTGCGGCGGTCAAAGAGACTGATTGCTCGGGCAAAGGCATCGCTGACAATGTGCTGTAAATGAGCTGTAAGGCAAGGGAGTTTGCGCTGTCCCAGGGCGTTCCTGAAAAGCCTGCCAGTCACGCCTTATACCCTCCGGATTGGCCCGCCAGTCCAATGTCGGCGGTTGGTTGTTCGCTGGCGGCGTCCTGGCGTCAGTGGCTGGCCCTTGCACCGGGCAGGCTGGACCGCAGCTTATCGCGGCGCAGGCCGATTTCCCCGAACGGAATGGGCTTGAAACCGAGCTCCCAGGCGGGGGAACTGCGGAGGAGGGCAAAGTCCTGAGCGCGCGGCGGGTCGCCGGGCGGGCGGCGGAAGGCGGTGACGGCGTTGGTGAGATTGTTGTCCAGGCGGATCATGTCGGCGGTGGCAAGCCAATAGGCGTGCAGCCACCTGCCGACGCACACGTTGTGCCCGACGACATTGCCCTCGGGGGGCACGCCCTTGAAATCGGCGCCGGTTATGGGAGGGCCGCCGGGCGGGCCGTAATATTGATCGAGGGCCTTGAGAGCGGGGTAGCGGTCGCGGTAAAGGGACAGTGGAACCTCGGTAAGGCGGAGGCGCATCGTGTTGTTCACCATGTTATGCCAGACGGGGTTCGGGTTGAGCCCGCGGCCATCCAATTCCACCGCGTAATCGCAGTCCACGAAGATATTATTGAGCACCTGGTGATCCCGCCCGCCGCCGAGAAAGACGGCTCGTTTGACCTGGTAAAAGACATTGCCGAGGATTTCCGTGCCGCTGACGTTGTCGTCCATATAGACGCCCATTGAACCCATGCCGACCCCGCCGGGGGCGTGGAGGAAGTTGTGGCGGATGCGGTTGCCGCGGTAGGTGTAGTCACGCCCGGTGTAGATGGCGCCGACATCCCCGGTCTCCAGGGCATAGCGGTAGATTTCGTTGAATTCCAGCAGATGATCGTTGCCGTTGAAGAGGATGGCACAATGGGGGTGGTCGTGGATAAGATTGTGCGACGCGCGCAAGCCCACGCCGCCGATGAGGACAGCGGGCACGTAGCATTTGGACCAGCGACCCTGGCGGGCGAAATGGCAGTTCTCGACGTAATGCCCTCCGGGCCGGAGGGTTTGGCGGTCACCGCCGTCCATGGAAACACCGCCATCGCCCGTGTCAAAGATGTCGCACCCGCTCACGCCATGGCCCGTGCCGCCAGTGATGGTGACGCCGTAGTCGCCAATGTTGCGGATGAGGCAGCCGGCAATAAGGTTGCTGGTGCCGCCCCGGATCTCGACGGCGTTGCCACGATTGGCTTCGAAGATCAGACCGCGGAAGGTGACATGCGAGGCGTTGGTGAGGACGAGGAGTGGCTTGGCCAGGAGTGAGAGCAGAATTTCGGGCGCGCCAGAGGACTGGCGCACGCCTGGATCCGGCGGCCAGAAATAGAGCAGGCCGGCGTTGCGGTCCAGGAACCACTCGCCCGGCTGGTCAAGCTCTTCCATCACATTCAGGAAATAGAACCGCTGCTTCTTGCGGAAGCTGTAGAGGCCGTAGGGCGCGGCGGTCTTGATGTGTCGGCGGTCCACATCAATTGAGGCGACGCGTTCATAGGAGTTGGCCCAGTCCCAAGACCAGTAACCGTGGACCCAGAGCTCGCTGATGTCCCTCCACCCGCGCGGGCGGTCGCCGTTGTAGAGGAAGCCGTCCTCCAACTTGCCGACGTCCTTCCCCCATTCGTTCTTGGCCGCGCCGGCCTCGGGCCAGCCGGCGATGCGCTCCCACTCACCTTCGTTCGGCCAGCGGGCCAGCGTCATCGGGCGGCCGCCGAAGAACAACTCGCAGTGGGCTGCCGTGAGTGGACGAGCGAATCCCCGCGATTGCATTTGGCCGAAATCGGTGATGCCAAGGGTTCTGAGGTTGACCTGCACGATATGCTCGCGTCCAGGCTCAGGGAGGCGGCCAAGGGTTGCGGGATCGGTGACGGGCACGAAGCCGGAGAGTGGTCGGCCGCCCAGCAGGCGGACCGTCTCGCCCTTGATGGCGCTCCAACAGACGGGAGTATTCGGCGTGCCGGAGTCCTCGGCAGTAAGATCGAGTGCGTTGGTGCGGAAGTAATCGCCCGCCCGGAGCCAGATGGTGAGGGCACCTTTGGATGGCTTGTGGTTCTGCCTGAGGCGGCGAGCCTCGTCGCGGGCGCGTTCAAGCGTGGCGAATGGCCTGGCCCGCGTGCCGGCATTGGAGTCGCTGCCGGCGGGGGAGACGTAAAGGTCTGCCGCGGGGCAGACTGGCGCGAGAAGGAGCGCTGCGCCGAGCGCTGCCCAGCGCGGCAGATCCTGCCAGGCAGCGGTCACAATTGCTTCATCGCGTTGTCCATCGCCGCGAAGAGCTGGGCCATCGTTGCCTCCGTCTCGTCGCCCATGTTGGACACGCGGAAAGTCGTCCCTTTGATCTTGCCGTAGCCGCCGTCAATCAGCCAGCCCTGGTCCTTGACCAGCTTCTGCAGCTTCGGCACGTCCACCGTGCGCCCGCCTGGCCGCGCGCCGTTGCTCACGCAGGTGAGCGTGAGCGACTCGAACCCCGGCTCCGGGAACAAGTTGAACCCGTGCTTGGCCGCCCAATCGCGCGTCATTTGGTTGGTCCGGCGATGCCGCGCGTAACGCGCCTCCAGCCCTTCGGCGAAGATGTCCTGGAGCTTGGACTCCAAGGCATACACGTGGCCGATGCTCGGTGTGCTGGGCGTCATGCTCTGCTCGACGTTCTTCTGGAACTCCAGCAGGTCGAAGTAATAACCGCGATCCTTGATCGTCGCCGCCCTGGCCAGTGCCGCCTTCGAGCAGACGAAGATCGCCGTGCCCGGCGGCAGCGCAAACGCCTTCTGCGTCCCGGCCAGCAGCACGTCAACGCCCAACTCGTCGAACTTGAGCGGCACCGCGCTCATCGAGCTGACCGAGTCCACGATGAACATCACGTCCGGATACTTCTTCTTGAGCCCGGCAATCTCCTCGATCGGGCTCATCACGCCTGTGGAGGTCTCGTTGTGGATCACCGTCAGCGCGTCGAACTGGCCGCTCGCCAGCTTCTTGTCCACCTCCGCGGCGCGGATGGGCGAGCCCCACCCCACCTGCAGCGCCTCGGCTTCCTTGCCGCATCGCTTGGAGACGTCGAACCACTTGTCCGAGAACGCGCCGCACATGCAGTTGAGCACCTTCCGGGACACCAGGTTGCGGATGGCCCCTTCCATCACGCCCCAGGCTGAGGACGTGCTGATATAGACCAATTGCTTCGTGTAGAGCAACTGCTGGAGCTGCGGTTGGATCTTTGCGTAAAGATCTTTAAAGCCCTGCCCGCGATGTCCGATCATCGGGGTGCAGAAAGCGCGGAAGGTCTTCTCGCTGACTTCCACCGGGCCTGGTATGTGTAATTTAACGTGTCCCATAAAGTGGCGGGATTCTTTCACCACTCCGCCGCCGAAGGCAAGGGATTTTCAGGACTTGCGGCAAGGCCTCAGTCTTGGGTAGGGCCGCCTCGCCGAGGCGGTCAAACGGTGGCGCTTTCGGCGAAAGCGCCCTGCCAGACTGAGGGATTACGACTTGCGATTCCCTGTCACGTTTTCCCTCCCACGAACGACGTATGCGGTGATATGATGACCACCAGCACGATGTCAGCAGCGGCATCTAACGATGCGGACCTGGTCGCCGATACCCTCGCCGGCAACCGCGAGGCCTTCGGCCAGATTGTCGCCCGCTACCAGTCCTTGATCTGCTCGCTGGCCTACAGCGCCACCGGCAGCCTCGGCCAGAGCGAGGACCTTGCCCAGGAAACCTTCATCACCGCCTGGAAACGGCTCCGGCTCCTGCGCGAGCCCCCCAAACTCCGCGCCTGGCTCTGCGGCATCGCCCGCAACCGCATCAACGACTCCCTCCGTCGCGAGGGCCGCCAGCCCTTGGCAGACTCCGAACCCCTCGACGCAGCCCACGACGCGCCCGCGCCCGAGCCGCTGCCCCCCGAGCAGACCATCAGTCATGAGGAGGAGACGATTCTCTGGCGCTCGCTGGAGCGCATCCCGCCGCTTTACCGCGAGCCGCTGGTCCTGTTCTACCGCCAGCACCAGTCCATCGAGCGCGTCGCCGAGGCGCTTGAGCTGTCCGAGGACGCCGTCAAGCAGCGCCTTTCGCGGGGGCGCAAACTGCTGCACGAACAGGTCCTCGCCTTCGTTGAAGGCACACTGGAGAAGACTAACCCAGGCAGGGCTTTCACGCTGGGCGTGCTGGCGGCGCTGCCGCTCTATGCCACTTCCGCTGCGGCGGCCACCGTCGGCGCCACCGCCGCCAAAGGCAGCGCCACCGCCAAAGCCGCCGCTACGGCTGGCGTCGTGGCCGCGGTCGCTGGCCCGTTGATCGCCTTCCTCGGAACCTACATCGGCTACCGCTTCGGCTGTGACACCGCGCAATACCCGCGCGAACGGGAACTGCTCAAGAAATTCTACCGCCTGCTGTGCTTCTCCATCGGCGCGTTCATCCTGCTGACTTTCCCCATCATCTTCTACGGCCGTACGCTGGTCCATTCGCATCCCTGGGTATTCGCAAGCATGGTGCTGGTGTTGGTGACGGCCTATACGACGGTGGTTGTGGTCGGTGGCTTAAAGCTCCTTCGTCAGCAGAGCCGCCTCGTCCGGGATCATGCGGCCGGCGGCGCGCGCCAGCCAGCCGCCCCGAGACCCAGGCCCGCCTGGGAATACCGCTCCCCGCTCAGTCTCCTCGGCCTGCCTCTCCTGCACATCCGCATCGGTGGCGACCTGTCCCTCCGCTGCAAACCGCTTAAGGCCTGGATCGCCGTGGCCGACACGGCCATTGGCGTGCTCTTTGCCTATGGTGGTGTCGCCATCGCGCCGCTGGCGGTCGGTGGCCTGGCCATCGGTCTGGTGCCCTTGGGCGGCTGTGCCATCGGCCTTGTAGCGCTGGGCGGCCTCAGCCTGGGCTGGTGGTCCTTCGGCGGCTGTGCCGTCGGTTGGCTGGCCTTCGGCGGGTGCGCTCTGGCCTGGCAAGCCGCCCTGGGCCAACTGGCCCTCGCCCGCGAATTTGCCCTTGGCGCCGCCGCCTATGCCGCCCATTTCAACGACGCCACCGCGCAAGCCCTTGCTCAGAACACCCTGTTCTTCCGCTGGGCTAATGTGGCTTTGCGTTACCTCTGGTTGATCAACCTGGCCTGGATCATCCCCATGATCATCTGGTGGCGTGTGGAAAAGCGCAGCCACGCAACTCGGGCGCAATAGTCTTTGCCTCAGACAAGCCTCAGCCTCCGTTGCCTATAGCGTGTTTAGAAATGGTGTAGCCGCCGCCGTCAGTCGGCGCATACTGTAGCGGCAAGAGATGATATGGCGCGAACTAACGTTCGCGGCTACAGGATTAATTAAAGTGCTCTAGCGGCTGCGCTTCCCACCTCAGCGCCGCTCAAAAGCGTTGTCACGCAACGGACCTTGGCGTACACCGTACGCCGAGATTCAATTCGTTATGCCTGCACTTGAACCCTCCCTGCCCGGGCGCGCTCGTTTCCTCGGCGTGGCCGTTGCCGCGTGCTCCCTCCTGGCCGCCCCGGCTGTCCTGGCGGATGCTCCTCACATCAAGCTCGAGGTGGACGCCGCTGACGCCCCGCGCAAGATTCTGCATGCCCGTCTCGAGTTCCCGGCCTCGCCCGGTCCTCTTACGCTCGTTTATCCCAAATGGCTTCCCGGCCATCACGCTCCCAACGGCCCCATCACCGACCTTACGGGGTTGAAGATGCGTGCCGCCGGCCAGGACGTCCCCTGGCACCGTGACCCCGAAGATATGCACGCCTTCAACCTTGAAGTGCCCGTCGGCGCCGCATCCCTTCAGGTCACGCTGGATTATCTCTTGCCCGCCGGTGCGGACGGTTCGGCCTCCGTCAAAGTCGCCGACGTCTGCTGGAACGAAGTCCTCCTCTACCCCAAAGGCGCCAAAGCCCGCGACCTACAGTTTGCTGCCGCGCTGCGCCTGCCGGACGGCTGGCAATTCGGCACCGCCTTGACGCCGATCTCTCAGTCCGGCAACGCCATCCAATTCGGGACCGTGTCGTTGGAAACACTCGTGGACTCGCCTGTGATCGCCGGCGCTTATTTCCGCACCGTGGACCTCAGTCCCGGCGCCGTGCCGCCGCACTTCCTGCACATCGTCGCCGACAGCGCCGCCGCCATGGAGCTGAAGCCCGAAAACGACGGCAGCCTCGCCCGCCTCGTGCCCGAAACGGCCGCCCTTTTCGGCGCGCGCCACTATCGCGCCTACCACTTCCTGCTGACTCTCAGCGACCACGTCGCCCACTTCGGCCTCGAACACCACGAGTCCAGCGATAACCGTGAGGCCGAGAGGTATCTCGTGGACGCCGACCTGTTCAAGGTTCGGGCCGGCCTGTTGCCCCACGAACTCATCCATTCCTGGAACGGCAAGTACCGCCGTCCCGCGGGCCTGGCCACGCCCGACTTCCAGCAGCCCATGCACGGCGAGCTGCTGTGGGTTTACGAAGGTCTCACCGACTATCTCGATGGCGTCCTCTCCGTCCGCTGTGGCCTCTGGACCGAAGATGACTACCGCCAGCGGCTCGCTCTCGATGCCGCCCGCCTCGATCGTGAACCCGGCCGCACGTGGCGCCCGCTCGCCGACACCGCCGTCGCTGCCCAACTCCTCTACGACGCCGCCAGGGCGGGCACTGCCTGGCGCCGCAGCGTGGATTTCTACCCCGAAGGCGCCCTCATCTGGCTCGAAGCCGACACCCTCATCCGTCAGCAAACACGAGGCAAACTCTCCCTCGACGACTTCTGCCGCGGCTTCTGCGGCGGCAGAAGCGGTCCCCCGCGTGTGGTCACCTACACGCTCGACGATGTGCTCAACGCCCTGAACGAAATCGCCTCGCACGACTGGCGCGGCTTCTTCCAGTCGCGTGTATACGCCACCACCACGAGCGCGCCTCTGGGCGGCATCGAGAACGCCGGCTGGCGCCTTGCCTACACCAACACCCTCTCCCCCATGCTCAAATCCATGGAAACCGCGCAGAAGTTCACCGATCTCCGCTACTCCCTCGGCTTGACCCTCAAAGAAGACGGCGCCGTCCAGGATGTCATCCCTGGCTCACCCGCCGCCAAAGCCGGCGTCGCCCCTGCGATGAACCTCCTCGCGGTCAATGGCCGCCGTTGGACCGCCGAGCTCCTGCGCACCGCCATCCAGCACGCGCGAACCAACTCCTCCCCAATCGAGCTGCTATTCGAAGACGACGACTACTTCCAGACCTGCAAGCTCGACTACCACGAGGGCGAGAAATACCCACAGCTCCAACGCAACTCGTCCAAACCCGACTTGCTCGCCCAAATCCTCAAGCCGCTCGCCCCGGCGAAGTAGGCCCTTCGGGAAGCGGCGGCGAGTTGAGTTTTGCCTGCCTCCACGCGGCGATTCTTGGATTTGCGGCCCGCGCCAAAACCCGGTATTTAGAAGGCGCGGAATGAAGAAAGTCCTGGCCAACATCCTTTGGTTACTGATCGCCCTTGCCGGCGCCGGCGCTTATGCAACCCTGGCTCTCTACCGTGGGGAAGCGCTTAACTCGGTATATCTGCTCATCGCCGCCCTGTGCACCTACACCATCGGTTACCGGTTCTACTCCAAGTGGATTGCCGCGCGCGTTCTTATGCTCAACGACCGCCGCGCGACCCCCTGCGAGGTGCACGATGACGGCAAAGACTTCGTCAAAACCAACAAGTGGATCGTCTTCGGCCATCATTTCGCCGCCATCTCCGGGCCAGGACCGCTGGTCGGCCCGGTTCTCGCGGCCCAGTTCGGCTATCTGCCCGGCACGCTTTGGATTCTTATCGGCGTCGTCCTGGGCGGCGCCGTCCAGGACTTTGTGATCCTGTTCTGCTCGATTCGCCGTGACGGCAAATCCCTGGCCCAAATGATCAAGGACGAATTGGGCACACCTGCGGGCGCGGTCGCCGTCGTGGCGGTCGTGGCGATCCTGATCATCCTCCTGGCCGTGCTCGCCCTGGTGGTGGTCAATGCGCTGGGCGAAAGCCCCTGGGGCATCTTCACGGTCGGCGCCACCATTCCCATTGCAATGTTCATGGGCGGCTACCTGCGCTTTTGGCGGGTGGGTCGAGTCAGGGAGGTGACCGTCATCGGCGTCGTGATGTTGTTGCTGGCGGTCTGGGGCGGGCAATACGTCTACCATCACCCCGCCCTGTCCCGCTTCTTCACCCTGGGCAAGGAGCCCATCGCTTGGGCCATCATCGGATACGGTTTGGCCGCCAGCATCCTGCCGGTCTGGCTGCTGCTCGCCCCGCGCGATTATCTGAGCACGTTCATGAAGCTCGGCACCATCTTCGCCCTCGCCTTCGGCATTTTCCTCGTGCTGCCCGAACTGCGGATGCCGCCGCTCACCCGGTTCCTGGACGGGTCCGGCCTCGTGATACCGGGCACGGTGTTTCCCTTTTGCTTTATCACGATTGCCTGCGGCGCCATCTCCGGCTTCCACACCTTGGTGGCCAGCGGCATCACGCCCAAGATCATCACCCGCGAAAGCTACGCGCGGCCCGTGGGCTACGGGGCTATGTGTCTCGAATCCCTCGTCGCCATCATGGCCATGATCGCCGCCTGCACGCTGGAGCCGGGGGTGTATCTGAGCATGAACGTTGACGTGGGCAACATGCCGGTGGTGGCCAAGGTCGCAGCCACTGCCGCCAAAGTGACCGGCGCAGGTTTCCCCGTGACCGCTGACCAGATGACAAAGCTGGCCGCCGAAGTGGGTGAGCCCAGTCTCGTCGGCAAGACCGGTGGCGCTGTCACACTGGCCGTGGGCATGGCCAACATCTTCTCGCGGGTGACGCAGGGTCGCTGGCTCGATCTCTGGTACCACTTCGCCATCATGTTTGAGGCCCTCTTCATCCTGACCACTATTGATGCCGGCACCCGCGTCGGCCGCTATCTGCTGCAGGATGCGCTCGGTCACATCTGGAAACCGCTGCGCCAGACCGGTCACCTCGGCGCGAATCTGCTGGCCAGTGGCGGCATGGTGGTGGGCTGGGGATTCTTTCTTATCATGGGGGTGCGCGACCCCGAAGGCGGCGTCAAAGCGCTCTGGCCCATCTTCGGCATCTCCAATCAGATGCTTTCCGGCATCGCCCTCTGCCTGGCCACCACCATCATTCTGAAAACCACTTTGCAGGATCGGGCCAACCAGACCCAGGCGCCACGGTCCCCGGCGCTCGCGCTCATCACCCTGCTGCCGCTGGTGTGGCTGCTCGGCGTGACCTTCACCGCCGGGGCGCAGAAGATCGCGCATTCCCAACCCGGCATCGGCTTTCTGGCCGCCAACCGTGTGCTGCGCGAGCAGGAACCGAAACTGCAAGCGGCGCTGGCTGCCGCCGAGGCCGGCAGCGATGCACCTGCTCTCGCTCGGGCGAAGGCGGACCTGCGCCTCAACCGCGTCAAGCGGTTCAACAACAGTGTGGACGCGGTGGCGACCGGCTTCTTCATGGTCCTGGTCACCGCCATTGTCGTCCTCAGCGTGCGCGAATGGGTGCTGCTGCTGCGGCGGCGACGCCCGGCGGTGTTGCGCGAGACAGAGCCAGTTTGGCTGCCTGATTACGCCATCAAGGAGTCCAAACCGTTCCGCGTCGCCGGCGTGGCGGCTCTGGCCTTTGCGCTCGCCAAGGAGCTTTCAGGCGAGGCGGAGATGGACCGGGCCGCCCAGGATGCCCGGCGCTGCGAGTGCAGACACGATGGCGCTGACAAGGACCTGGCAGATTTGCGCGGCATCCGGCCTCACAAGACCGATGTGCAGATTTACCTCCAAGTCGCGGAGAAACGATTCAAGGGCGTTAAGCGGTGCTGCTGAACCGGAGGGAAACGCTTAATATGGAGCGCATTGGCTTATTCGGCGGTTCTTTTGACCCGGTCCATCTGGGCCACCTTCTGGTTGCGCAGGCGGCACGGGAGGAGTTGGGCCTGGGCCGGCTGTTCTTCATTCCGGCGGCGCAATCCCCCTTCAAGCCGGACGCTCAGCCCACCGCGGCCCCGGAGCGCCTGCGCCTGCTGCGCCTGGCGCTGGCGGGCCAGACCTGGTGCGAGATTGACGAGCAGGAAATTCAGCGCGGCGGCGTGTCCTACACTATTGACACCGTTCAAGATTACGCGCGCCGCTTCCCGCATGCGCAACAGTTCTACCTGATTGGCGCAGATCACCTGCCGAAATTGCCGCAGTGGCGCGCGGCGGAAGAGCTGGCCAGGTTGGTGGAGTTTGTCGTCATACCCCGGCCCGGGCAGACGGCGGCGGCAATTCCAGCGCCGTTTCACGGGCGGCCGCTGACGGGTTTTCCCTTGGGGGTTTCCTCCTCCCAGATCCGCGCGCGCGTGAAGGCCGGCCTGCCGATAGAGCACTTGGTGCCGGGCCGGGTGGCCGAGGCCATCCGCAATAATCGGCTTTATCTTTGACCCGGCCTGGGCGAACATCTGCAACAGATGGATTCAAGAAAACTCGCGTTGCTTTGCCGCAAGCTGGCGGACAACAAGAAGGCGGAAGACATCGTCATCCTGGACGTGCGTGAGCTGTCGTCGGTCACGGATTACTTCGTGATTGCCGGCGGCACAAGCGAACCCCACCTGCGGGCAATCGTGGATGAGGTTGCGGACCGCTTGCGCGAGGACTGCGGCCTGAGGCCAAAGGCCGTTGACGGCACTACACGAGCTGCGTGGGTCGTGCTGGATTACTTTGACGTCATCGTCCATGTCATGCGACAGGACGTGCGTGAGCGGTATGATTTGGAAACGCTGTGGGGCGATGCGCCGCGAGTCAAGGCAAGAAAGCGCGCCGGCACCCTGGCGGCAGGGTAAGAATGTTCAGATGAGCAAGCGCCTGTGAAATTGTGTTTTTCTCTCCC
>DAOTCE010000042.1 GCA_035452965.1 Candidatus Paceibacterota bacterium
AGCTGTTTGACTCACTCTGCCACCGGCCAGGGCCCGGAGTATCGAACTAAATACAGTTACAACGGCGTTGTGTTCGACGTTCCCTCCTCCGATTCCTGGGGCACTGACCTCGCTGGCTACTACGGCGGCTTCGGGTATTTCCTCCAGGACGATCCCGGCACCTCGCTGCAGCGCAGCACACGGCTGATGGAGTATGTTGCCGCGCACGGCCTTACCTCCGCCTTGGACACCAGTCCCACCATTTCTGAAGCCCGCGCCGAGATCAACGCCAACCATCCGTTTGTGGTTCTCAACGACCTCACCACCTCCGGCCACTACATCACCTGCATTGGCTACATCCAGAACCAGCACTCGCTCATCTTCAACGACCCCTACGGCAACAAGAACGTCAGCTATCCCGGCAAAGCCGGCGCCGGCGCCATCTACGACTGGCCGGGCTACAACAACGGCTACCAAAACCTCAACACGGTTTACCGTTACATCCTCGCTCGCGGAACCGTCTCCGCCAACACCAGCTGGGGCAGCTACTGGGACCTCAACGCCGCTGCCACCGGCGCCGGCGCCGCACCCGCCGGCACGTGGAACTCGACCTCCGCCAACTGGAGCAGCAGCGCCAACGGCACCGTCGCGACTGGACCCTGGGCGGGCCAAGATGCCATCTTCGCCGCCGGCACCGACGCCACTAGCGCTTACACCGTCAGTGTCAGCGGCACCCAGATGGTCGCCAATGTCCTCGTCCAGGAGGGCACTGTCACCTTCACCGGCGGACGCTTCTATTTTCTCGCCAGCAGCGGCACCTACTACTCCAACTACGTCGCCGCCGGCGCCACCGCCATCTACAACACTCCTTTCGGCGGCACCGCCGCACCCGACAAATGGGGCCCCGGCACCACCGTCTATAAGGGTGCCAGCACCTGCGGTGGCTACTTCTCCCATAACGAAGGCACCCTCGCCCTCGGCCACAATTCCGCCCTCGGCACCGTCCGCCTCGAAGTCGGCGACCCGACCGGGGCCAAAGTCGTCACCCTCCAAGCCGCCGACGCCACCGCCCGCACCCTGGCCAACTACCTCGTCCTGAAAGCCAACACCCTCAACATCGGTCCCGGCGGCATCCTCACCTTCACCGGCCCCATCAATTTCGACTCGAACACCAAACCCGCCCGCATCATCGCCGTCAGCAACAGCTTTACCACCTTTTCCGGCGTCCTCACCAACACCTGCGGCCTCACCAAGCGTGGCCCGGGCACCCTCCTGCTGAGCGGCGCCAGCGCCAACACTTATGGCAGCGCTACCGCCAACGGCTACACCACCGTCAGTGCCGGCACCCTTAAGTTGAATAAGACTGCTGGCGTGGCAGCCGTCGCCAACGGCGCACTCATCCTCAACTCAGGCGGCAACCTCCTCCTGGGCGCCGCCAACCAGATCGGGGATGCACTCCCCATGACCCTGGCCGGGGGCGTGTTTCAGACCGCTGGCTTCAGCGAGCAACTCGGCGCGCTGACGCTCACCGCCAACTCCGTGATTGACCTCGGCGCTGGTGCCAGCGCGCTCGCGTTTGCGGCCAGCAGCGGCGTTGCCTGGAACGCTGGCACCACCCTGACCATCGCCAACTGGAACGGCTCAATTACCGGCGGCGGAACCGACCGTATCACCTTCGGCAGCGCCGCTTCGGGATTAACATCCGCCCAGGTCGGCCAAATCCGCTTTGCCAATCCTCCCGGCTTCCCTGCCGGCGACTACGCCGCCGCCATGCTCGGCACCGGCGAAGTCGTGCCTGCGACTGCACCGCCGATTATCACCACTCAACCTGCCGACCGGGTGGCGGTCGTGGGCGAGAGCGCGTCGTTCACCGTCACAGCCACCGGCACGCCAGCGCCCGCCTATCAATGGCGCTTGAACGGCACCAACCTCCCCGGCGCCACCACCTCGACCTTGCTAATCCCCAGCGTCACCCCCGGCGACGACGGCTCTTACTCGGTCCTGGTCACCAACCTCGCCAGCTCCATCAGCAGCGCCGACGCGGTCCTGACCGTTTACCCCTCGGCAGTGCCAACCCTGAGCAACCTGGCCTGCTCCGCGGATGGCTGCTTCCAGGTGAATCTGTCCGGCGTCCCCGGCGGCCGCTACGCCATCCTGGCCTCCACCGACCTGACCAATTGGACCGTCCTGGAAACCAATACCTCTCCCATCAACTTCACGGACACCAACTCCAGCAGCCTGTCCCGCCGGTTCTACCGCGCTCAATACGTCCCAAGCGAGGGGCCGTGACCCATCTCCACCCCAAGTGAGGTTGAGTTCGGCATTTACCGGAAGGCGCTCGATTGTCTCAACGGGAAGTATGCAAGCTTGTGGGATTCATCGGCGTCGCATGCGGCATCGTCAGCGGCGGTTTGACCGCCTGGTTCTTCAAGCTGAACCCGATTGAATCGCTGCATTGCGAGCAGGAACAACAGGCGGCTATCGGGCATCACTGCAACAGAGCCCTATAATATCGCTGGTTGGCGGTGGCTGGCGTATCCACGAACTCGAACAGGCCGTTCGTGTTGAGAAGGTTGGTCAGCGTCACCCAGTCCACGAAGTTGCTTGAACCCTGGATGGCGTATGTGAGACCGGGTTCGCCGCTGAGCAGCAGCCAGGGAGAGTGATTGGCCAGGAGCATCGTCTGCTCAAACCGGACGGGCCGGCTGAAGTGTTTCAAAATATCGGCCATGTAGGCGTTGCGGGCGCTGGTGGTGGTGATTGTCTCGAAGGGGAAGCCGAAGTAGATCACCTTGCCTCCACCGGCTGACCCGTCGTAGCGGACGGCCGCCGCGCCGCCGGCGTAACCCGGGTAGTTCAGCGCCGCCGTGGCCCCCGCACCTGTAGGCGTGACCGCGTCCGGGTATGCGACGGCGTAGATGCCGTGGCTGCCGTCGTCGAAGGCGCCGGTCGCATTGCCGCTGAAGATAGATCCGCCGGCAGGCGCGAAGTCATAGATCCCCGAATCATCGTTGGCGTTGCCATTGAGCGAGGCGTGGAGCCGGTTGTGCAGGAAGTTGCGGTCGGCGATGCTGGGGCCCGACGCGCGGTCGAGGTCCCAGGCGATTTCGGAGCCGGAGACAAAGAGGTGGCCGCCGTTGGCCAGGAACGCAGCTACCCTGGCCTGCGCGGCGGTGTTGAAAGTGCGGTCGGCGGTGGATTGGTTGCCGGATTCCCAGATGACGATGTGGTAGTTGGCGAGGTTGACCGTGTTGTTGGTAACGGCCTGGAGCTGGCAGGAATCGAAGCCCACGGACGAGGAGGCGCTGATGGCTTTGCCGTGCGCGACGACGTAGTCGAAGGCATTCGCGGAACGCGGCAGGACGCGGTCCATGGTGCCGGAGTTGGCGTTATGGCCGGGGGGTTTGTATTGCTGGGCGGTTGGGGTCTGGCGCAGGTTAAGGAACCGGTCGAAGCGCGTGAAGCCGTTCACGACGAGCACACGGCTGGACTGGGGGCTGGAGGCCTGCCGGCAACCGACCGTGGCGGAGGGGAAGGATTGGCCGCCGGCGTTGGTGGCGGCCACGCGGAAGTAATAATCGGTGTCCGCGGCCAGGCCGGTCAGGAGCAGGGAGGTCGAGCCGACGCCGCTCACGCCGACGGGGTTGCCGAAGCCGAAGCCATCTGTCGAGCGATAGACCACGTAGCCCGTCGCCGGCCCGCTGTTGCCCTCCGTCACGGGCGCCGACCAGGCGAGGAGAATGCCGCTGTTGGTGGCGATGGCGCGCACGTTGAACGGGGGCTCGGGCAGGAAATTCAGGGGCAAGCCGTCAAACTGGTTCATGTAGTACACCACGGCCTGATAGCTGGCGCGGGCGGTCAAGTTCCGGAACCTGGGGTCGCGCAGGAGCGCCGCGTCATACACGTTGTCGTGGAAGGCGACCTCGATGATGGTGGCGTCGAACTCGTCGCCGATATAGTTGTTGTTGATCTCGCCGAAGGCGAAGTCGCTGCGGGCGTAGGTGAGGCTGGAGCGGTTGTTGGTCCAGCCGTATTCGAAGGGCGGGGCGGTAATGGTCTTGCAGGCGTTGTTGATATTGGTGGCGATTATCTGGGCCAGGCGGCGCTGGTTGGGGGTGTCGGAGTTGGGGGCGACGTTGGTGGAGAGGGAAGGATCGTTGTAAAGCCCGACGTCGCCGCGCGCGGTGGGCGTGCCGCCCGAGGCGTTGGAGTGGAAGCCGATGTAGAGCCGCTTATACATGTTACCGGCCTCCTGGCGGTTCATTTCCCGGGCCATGCGCGGGGGCGCGGTCACATTGCCGTTGAGGTAGAGGTTGGGGTCCTGGCCCTGGCCGAGCGAGCGCTGCACCCAATACCGCGAGGATTCCTCCTCGCGCGGATACCCCGACACGCCCCCGCCGCGGTCCACGTCGCCCATGCCGTTGCCGAAGCGGATGGCATCGGCGATGACAACGCCGGTGAGGGGCGGCCCTTCGCCCAGGTTGCTGATCACAACCGAGCCACTGGCGGGGTTGGACCCGGCATTGAAGTAATACGTGCCGAGGTAAATCCAGCCGCTGCCGACCATGTGATGCGGCACGCGCACCAGAGACTGGCCTCCGGTGTGGTTGATGCGGTAAAGCTGGTTGGTCCGGTTGCCGCTGGTCAGGACCCATGTGTAAACGGGGTAGAACCCAGCCACGGGAATATTCGGGGTGTAGGTGGCAGTGGCCGTCTCGGTCGCCGAGACGCTGGCGAAGCGATAGGGCACCGCGCCCGCCTGCCCAAAATAGACCTCGTAAGTGCTATCCTCCCAGAACCCGCCCCAGGTCACCGCCGGGCTGACGTTGTCCAGCACCACTTCATTGGTCTGAAAGCCGACCGGGCGGAAGGGGACCACGGTGGCGCCCGCGTTGAAGCAGTAGAAGGCGAACATGGCCATCTGGTCAATGTTGCCGTAATCCTCGCTCATGCCGTTGAGGACGCCCCGGCCCAAAGCCCAGGCGCTGCCGGTCCAATCCCACCCGTGCCCGGCGCTGGTGAAGACGATGCGCCCCGACAACGCCCCGGCCGGCTGCGTGCCCGCCGGAGCAATCGGCCCCACCGCGTCAGCTCGCGCCACGCCCGGCGTGTCCGGCTTGGGAACAGCCGGCGGGGGCGTGGAGTCCAGGCCCGGGAAATCCGGCGTATGGCGGACCGGCAAAGCCGGCTCAGGCGCGGGTTCCTGGGTCGCCGACAGACGAGGAGCGGCGGCGAACAACAGCGTTAGAACGACGGGGGTAATCAACCTCAGCCTGAGCATTCGGTGAAACGGCATACTCACAAGATGCCAGAGCAACTGGAAACCGCAAGCTCACAAGCCTGGGTTGAAGTGGCACACTCCAGCCCCGGCGGCACCACCAGGCGTCCTAATTGCTGAGTGCCATAACTGATTAGGGGACGGCGTGAGAGCGGCACCATGACGGCCACTGGACGGCCACTGGACGGCCGGGACCAAATTTGGGCCCCGGGCCATCGGCGGCTGGAGGGCGGGTTGTCCGGCCTGCTTCTGAGGGGCAGGAGGCTGACAGTATGATGCTTCTGAACACGCACCTGAACTCTAGCGCGGGAGGTAGCGGGTATATAGACACCAAATGTGGCTACCTTTTTTGGTTCATCACGGGTTTCCGGGGACTGCCAACGGTGGTTTGCACCCGCACGACTCGGATGGCCTCCCGACTTTCACCACCCCAACACTGTCCAAATTTAGGACAGTGATCCTGCCTGTCAGCCTTCTTGAGTCCCCGCTGGTCCCTGCGCCTTTGGCTTGTGATTACGGGGTCTAACCTGTGCGGCTACGGTGTGGTTCCCATGGGGGTCGGCCCCCATGGGAACCACACCGTAGCCTGACCGTACGGACAAGCCATCCTCCAGCCAGCCGCAAGCCAACGCCGGTGTGCGGGCCAACGCAGCAGTGCAAACGCCCGTCCGGCGTTGGCGCAGGCGGCAAGATGGGGAAGTCCGAGAAGGCAGATTGCCATCGGTATTCCCCGGCAATCCGCGAAGAATCCCTTTTTTGGCTAGAGTCAGGAGTTCTGAGCCTGGGGTATGTGGAGTCACCAGAAGATGCGCAAGCCGGTGGTCCACGCCCAGCCGGAGTATTCCCCTCCGTCATTGGCTCTGTCGCGCATGTGAGAATATTGCACGCCGGTTTGCACCTTGAGCTTGTGCCCGTATAAGAAGTAGTTCAGGCCGAGGTAAATCTCGTTGTAATCGTCCCCGGGGTCTTCAACAATGGTGTTTTCATACAGGGCCAGGCGCACACCGTTATCGCCGTCGCTCCTGACGTAAGAGCAGCGCACAACTACCTGCAGTTGGTCTGTGATGTTGTAAAACGGCAGCAGTTCAGCGCCCCAGAGGTTACTTTGATCGAAGCAGCCAATCCCGCCGGAGACGTCCGCACGAAATCCCCATTTGCCCGTGTCATATCTGAAATTCAAAGAGCTGACGTGCTGCAGAGCAGGGGTCCAATCGCTGTCACTGTCCGGCTCCTGATAAACGTAATTGACCGCAAGCAATGCCTGTTCTGAATTGAGCTGCGTCGCGAAGTCGTAGCCCACGGTGCCGAGGAAGAAGACCCCGCCATTAAACTCGCCGAACAACCGGTCTTGAGCCCCGGCTGAGTAGGTGCCGGCAAAGTAGCGCCAGTCGCCGGGTTTGCCCGAGACGCTCATCCCGGGAAAGTACTCGTTTCGGAACCAGATATTATGGGCGAGATTGCCGCGATCGATTGTGATCAGCTCCCTTGAAGAGGTGGAACCCGACAGGGTGAACGGCGCGCTGTGCTTCCCGAGGGTTACGATCAGCTCGTCTGTTCGGCTCCAGGCCAGGTACATGTGCGTCAGTCTTCGAAACGCCGGCTCTGGCTCCTGCGGATTGAGATCGGCCTCGCCGTGCAGCGTGAAATTCTCGAAGAGCCGCGCCCTAGCTCCTGCGCGAAACCGGCGGATGTTCACCTCATCCTCGTCCCCTTGATCGGAATTGATCAACGAGTAATCCAGCTGGAAGCGCCCGGTGAACTGAAACCTTTGGATAACCGGATTCTCTTGGTTGTGGTACCAATCCGCGTAACTCCAAATCCGGTCATAGACCGATAACTCCGCCTCCGCTTTGGCAGCTTCCTGGCCAAGGAGTTCCGGGCAGGGGCTCACCGCAAACGGCAGTAGCACCACGCGCATTCTTAAACTCCATACCAGCTTCCTAGTTAATGGACGTCGTTCACATCGGTTGCCTGTCGCACTGCTAGCGGAGGGGGTGACAATCCGGTTGCGGAGGGGTGACATCTTCGTGATACCGATCCATGGAAACCAAGGAGCAACGGGCAACTTCCTGTCAATGACGCTGCGGCCATTCGGCCGCCGGTTGGGTTGCCCTTCCACGAGGCAGCAGGCCCATCGGTCAGCACCCATTGAACAGCTGCGTGTTTCTCTGGCGCGAACTGACGCTCGCGGTTACAGGATTAAGGGAACCGGACACGATAAAAGGCGGCTTGCGGCAGCGGGGAGGAGTCGGTGAAGGCAGCCGTCCCGTCCTGGCCGACGATGGCTGAGCCCAAAGTGGTCCAGTTGCCGCCCAAAACGCTCGCGCGCTGGACCGTGCAGCGGGTGCCGACGATGCTGGTGAAGTGGACGTGAACCTGGGTCGGGGTCCGGACGGGCGGGAACAGGACGATGTCGCCGGGGGCGGGCACAGTGTAGAAGACCCGCAAGCGCGGGCGGTCGCGCTGGGAGTCGGCTTCGGCGCTGGCAAAGCCCCAGGCATCGGAGCCGTTGGGCCAGGGAAGGATGGCCCAGCCAAAGTTGGTGGTGGAACCATGGACCCAGGATTGAACGTCGGCGGTCAGGTCGAAAGAATGATAAGCGGCCTGAACATTGGGGGCGAGGTCCGGGCTGCCGGCGGCGGCAGAGGGAATGCCGGCAGCTTCGATGCCATCGGTCTGGATGCCGTTCCCCCACCAATTCCAGGTGGAAGTGGAATCCTGCCAGGGTTGCAGGAGCCGGAAGAACTGGCCGCCGTCACCGTGCGCATCAGCGACTGAACTGGAGACTTCGAGCCGGGCGGCATCAATGCGGGCGCCGGGCGGAACCTGGCCGGGGCCGGTGCCGACCGCATCGGCAAACCAAATCAGCATCTCGGAGGCATCGGACTCCGCCCAATCATTGTAGATGCCGGTGGCGGTGGCGTAGGTGGTATTGGGATTACCCTGGCGGATGCGGGTGTCCTGGGCGCCGCTGTAGCCGTCCACCCCCTGGCGGAAGCCGGCAACAGCCGCGCCGGCCGGGAGCCAGAGCACTTCCAGGAGCGGCCGCTGCGCCAGGTCGTGAGGCCACTCGCAGGCGGCGAACGCGGTGCCATCGGTGCGGGGTTGGGCGGCCGCCGGGGGCAGCCAGCCGGGCATGAGCCAGCCGTAGTTCGGCTCCCCGCCGTTGACCCAGGCTTCGACATCGGCGGTGACGCCCATGCTGATGGTGCCGGTGCCCGTGCCTCCCTCACCGCCCGTCAGCCCGAGGAACGAGTCGTAGCTGCTGCGGGCGTGAACGTCATTGGGCTGGAACCCGCCGCTGCCGTCGCCGGCGTTGTTCCAAGTGACGGAGTTCGGATTCCAGGACACGAGCATGCGATAAAGGGGGCTGCCATCGCCAGGCGAGTTGCCGATGTCCGGGGAAATGTTGAGGTGCAGTTCGGCGCTGACAATGACCGCGTTGGTGGGGATCCGCCCGAGCGCATCGCCCGCGAGGTTGCTGAAGCGAAGCAGGGCCTGGGTGCCTTCCTGCGTCGCGTCAGGGGCGGGCGCGTCCATCCAGATAGCGTAGTTGTCACCGTGGCCGATTGTGAGAGATGCATTGGACTCGGCGGCACTGAGCTCGGTGTCGGCGGCGCTGGTGTAAAGGCCGTAACCATGATCCCACCCCTGCTGGAAGCGGCTGACACGGAGCAAGCCGAGGCTGACGCTGGTGCTGCCGGCGGCGGTGATGCCATCGGGCTTGCGGAGCACCAGGCTGATGGAGCGCTGGGCCAGGGAGGGATTGCCGCTGATATTGCTGAAGGTGACAGCACGCAGGAGGGCCTGCACGGCTGCCGGGGTGGCGTCGCCGTTGAAGGTGACAACCAGCGGCGTAGCGCCGGCTCCGCCGGCGAAAGCGCCGATGACCGTACCCTCGTAGGTAACCGTGTCGCCGGATACGCCGATCTGGCCGGCGCCGGTGCCTACGTTGCGGATGGCCAGGCGATCATCCGCGGTGGCGTTGGCAGCAAGCATGACAGTGAGAGACGCGCCACCGTAGCTGGGCGTGGCCGGGTCAACCAGGGTGGCCTGGCCGTCGAGCCCGATGCCGGGCATGCCAATGCCGTAGGCGACCTGATTGGACGTCCAGGTCAACCGGGGTTCATTGTCGAGATTGACCACGGAGAGCGGAGGAAGCGCTCGGGCATGGTAGTTCGAGTCGGTGGAGCTGACCGTAAGGGAAACGGAGTACCGAATGTCCCCGTCCAGTACTGCGTCGTCCACACCCGTGATGGCGACGGTGTGGGGCACATGCCAATCATTGGTGGTAAAGGTGAGGCTGGCCGGGGAGACGGCGCCTTCGGCCAGGTCGCTCGAAACCAGCGCAATGGAAACGTCCGCGGTGGGCGCGGTGTCCAGCATGAGGCTGCAGGTCACCCCGGCGCCGTCTTCCACGGTGACCAGGTTCTGGGAGGGCGAGATCGCCACGCCCGGCCGCAGCGCGGGCACGTAGACGAAGGAAACAATCGGCTCCCAGGCGTTGGGCGTTTGCAGGCCGTTCTTGGGGGTGTCCCGCGACTGGATCTCCCAGCCGTCGCCGTTGGCGTTGACCTGGCAACTAACGATATTGTCGAGGTTATAGGTGAGGCCGCCTTCGGCGGAGATGAGCAGCACCCCTTCCTCGGGTGTGCGCCCGGTGATCTTGAGCTCCCAGCGGCCCGTGTCGAGCGGTGTGACGGTAAAGAGGGGCGCGGCGCCGCTGTACATGTCTATGGTGCCATCAGCCAGGAAGCGCCCGGAGACTACGGCGGTTTCCGTTCGGGGAACGTAGACGAAGGCAAAGGGGTCCTGCTCGTAGTCGCCGGCGGTGTAGGCGGAGTTGTCTTTGACGAAGACATTCCAGGTGCCGTTGTTGCTGTTGACCTGCGACAGGGCGAAGTTGGCTTCGTTTCTGGCGTGGTTGACAAGCAGGACGCCGTCGGTGCGCGAGTCAATGCCCAGGCTGGTCAGATCCACAACCGCCCGGCCGCTCGCCTCGCTGGTGACGTGGGTGCCGAGGGCCAGGCCCGGAGAGCCGGTGAAGAGGTTCCATACACCGCCATTGGTGCCACCGTCATTGCGGACAACGCCGCCGAGCCACTTCGAATAGGGGAACCACGCCCCCGCCGCGTTTACGTTATATTCGTAGCCGAACGCGCTGCCAGTGGCCCCATTCGTGTTTGGCGAGGCGAAGGTGCAAATGCGGTAGCTGCCATCGGTGTTAATCTCGATGGCGCTGGTGCAAAACAGATTGGTGCCGTAGTTGTTGCGCCCGTTCTCCGTCACGCAGCTCAGCAGCACGCCGTGGCCGGGATTTTGGGTGCCATCGGGACCGGCCTGCACGCAATAGTCCCCGCGGTCGAAAGAACCGGTCCGGAAGTCGTTGACCGAGAAGCTCCGGGTTACGAGGCAATTGGTGTTCTCGTCCTCGCCGCTGAAATCTGGTATCTGCGACACTTCGAGCAGGCCGGCGGCGACGTCGTGCCGCACGTCAACCTCCGTGGCGGTGGTGAACGCCCAGGTCGGGCTGGTCACGGTGGTGTTCGACTCGTCCGTGACCGTCACATACCACTCGTAGGTGTGATACGGCAGCAACTCGGACCAGACGAAACTCGCCAACGCGTCCGACGCCACGCCGGATTCGGTGTGCAGCTCGACAAAGCTCTCGCCGGAGGGGGCGGAAGGCGGCATCGTGTAGGGGAAGAAGAACTCGCTGTCTTCGTCGGTCTCGTATTCGCCGGTCCAGGGCGAGTAGGTCTGGACCACGACAACGCTGTTGCTGGGGGAGAACTCCATGAGACGCATCAGCCCGTGGCCGCCTTTGCTCCGGCACTGGTAATCCGAGATGAGCGTATAGGTGGTGTTGCCGTTGTAGGTGTCCGTGCGCGAGCCTTCGCCCTCACCGGTGGTGCCGCAGACGTGGCCACCGAGCAGCAGAAACAGGTTGGTGTTGGCCTTGAGGGCATTGTAGATGGCCGTGCCCTGGGCGCTGAAGCTGCTGGGCGTGGCGGCGGTGCCCATGTAGTGGGTGACGGCGATGACGCGGCGGTGGGCGTTGGTAGCCAGCACCTGGTTGGCCCACGCCAGCAGTGCCGCCGGCGGCGAGGGGTCGTACTCGAAGTAGAGCACCACGAAGTCCAGCCCCCCCGAGCTGAAGAAGTCGAAGTGGTTGTTGTTGTTGGTGCCGTAATGGCCGGCGTAATACTCGCGCCCGGTGAAATGCGGCACGCCGAAGTATTTGTTGTAGTTGGTGGTCGTCCCGGTGACCGTGCTGATCGGTGACTGCTCGTGGTTGCCCACCGCCACGCCGTAGGCCATGCCGTCGGGAAGCTCGGTGCGCACGGAGTTCTCCAGGCGGTACATCGCGTTGGTGGCGTTATACCATTGCGAGATATAGGAGGGAGTGTCCCCGTTGTTCACGAGGTCCCCGAGCTGGGTCACATAAGTGATGTTGCGCGACACCCGGTTCGAGATCGCCCATTCGGTCTGCGCGATCATCATCTCCTTGGTCCCGCCGTTGTTTTCCGCCGCGTAATTCTGGGTGTCCGGCATCACTACCATGGTGAAATCGGGCGCAGGGCTCTTCGCCAGCCGGCCGTAATACCGGACGGTGAGATTGGTGCTGCCGGGCTCGGAGACGCGGACCTTAAGCGGCGGGGCGTGACCGACGTTGGCGGTGTTGCTCGCGGGGAAGATTAGCGTCGGAGCTGCGGGGGCGGACACACCGGCCATTGTTCCGATGAGGAGAGCCAGCTTCAGAGGAGCAAGGTGCTTCATAAAACAACTCTGTAATTGCAGGCAGCCGAGGAAACGCGTGCCGGGAGACGAAGGGGATGGACAAGAACCCGTCCCGCCACGGAATCCAGTTTTTTGATGGCATACCACTGCGCATGCAGTAATGGGGAAGTCAATTCTGCACAGGTGACATAATACCCAGGAGAGCGGGGTTGTAAAGCTGAAATAAGCCTGGAATCAGCTCTAGGTAGAGTAGGCGAAGTGGCAGGAGGCGGATTGAACTGATCGTAGTTGTCGGTTCCGCGCTACCACTTCGCCTACTCTACCGTCGCCAGGCCGCGAATTGCGTGCTTGCGGTTGCTCAGAACCTTGGTGTATTTGTATCTCAGTGAGCTTGAACATGGACTGGTTCCATTGCTCGGCGTTGCCCTGTGATTCAAAGGCCAACACTGTCGCAAGTGTCAAGCTCCTGAAGCAATACAGTCTTAAGTTGATGGAAATCAACGTGCCCGCGTGGCGGAATTGGCAGACGCGCTAGATTCAGGTAAAATTCCTTAGCTCTTTCAGACGGTTTTCCACGGTTTCTTTCAAAGCGGGTTCATCCTTGCTGGCATTGCCTGAAAATGAGTTTTGCCGCGTCGCGCCACGATGGTCTGGGAAGTTCAAAGACTAGCACAAAAAGTAGCACAGCCTCAAAATCGGTCATTTAAGCCTCTCAGAGCTTGTCCCCCACCTTGGCCCCATCCCGACGCGGAAACGTCGCTCCTACGCCACGCTAGACGCATTCCCGGCCAAACCAGTTGCTTAACGGATTTGCGAAGTAGCGCAAGACGGCGGGGAAATAGTCGCGTCAAAACCCCTTTGCCCCTCGCCTGCATATTTGATACCCTTCGGGCCGATGGATTAACGAAACGACCAGAAAATAAAACCACAATAAATTTAGCGTAGCATCGGCTACGGTCTCACGCGAAACCTAGGAAATTTCATTGTAGGAGACTGCCCCGAAGCTCGCACCAAACGGTGCGGGCTTGGCAATCCTTCCTACATGGCTCCCTAGGGCCACGCGTGAGGGTGCGTCAGGTTCCGCACCCTTTTGTTTCCGCAGTCGCCGCCGCGCAAATTAAAAACAGAACGGAAACAAAATGAAAAAACAACTACATCTACTCATTTCCCTTGCCACTCTGGCAGGGATGGTCACAACGGCACAGGGGCAGGCGTTTATCACCAACGGACTCCTTTCCTATTATCCATTCCACGGAAATGCAAACGACATGGTCGGGACCAACAACGGCATCGTGGTAGGAGCGACCTTGACGGCCAACCGTTTTGGAATGCCCAATGCCGCATATCGGTTCGACGGTTCGACATCTTACATCCAAACCGTTCGCCCGATGCAAGATTTGACCAACGCCACCTTTTCACTTTGGTTTTACGCAAATCAAATTGGTGCGGGAGCGTCGCTCTTTACTGATTCAACCGTTGCTCCCGGCAATGATTTCGCCTGCCATTTGTTACCAGTGGGCAGCACATTCGGCATTCTTATCGCTGGCTATAAGGGCGGTGGCTCAGGAAGCCTTACGATAACTCAAGGTGTTGGCAATTTTACTGCAAACATCCAGAGCAATTGGCTGCACTTTGTCTGGGTCATGCAACCAACGAATCAGCAATTGTTCCTCAATGGAACGCTTATCACGAATGCCTTTCTCAGAGCAAGCGATGTGGGCTATCACAACGCCGGTTTTGTTTTCGGGGCTAACTGTGCATATACCACCTATCAGGACTTTTTTAAGGGCGCAATGTCCGATGTGCGTATCTACAACCGCGCCTTGTCCTCAAACGAGGTGGCACAGCTCTATTTTCTCGAATCACGGACCTTGAATATCCATAGAGCGGTTTATGTGGATTCGGGAATTCTCTCTGTCGGCACGAGTTACCAGTTCCAAGTTTCATCTGACTTGTTAAACTGGACGAATCAGGGCGCGCCCTTCACCGCAACAGACTCCTACTGGCGTCCGACAAATTACTGGGACGTTGGAAACTGGAATGACCTTTTCTTCCGGTTAGTGCCTCAGTAAAGGCTTCCTTGGTTAGTATCATGCCTGTTGAGCTTACGCGGGTCACTCCTAGCAACTCGTAAAGTCTGACTAGTTTGGGTTTTCCATCCTTGGTTTTTTCCCGGCGAAAGTCTTTTCTGGAATTTCTGACAGGTGTCGAATTCTCAGAAGCAACACCCATGACAGCAACCACCCCAGAGTCAAACAAGGTTTGAGCAAAGCTCATAAAAAATCTCTTAAAATTAATCCATGAACCTTGCCACTGGGGGAACACATGAATCAGTAGGACATTGGCCCCGAACTTCCCCTCTTTTGTCTGCAAAAGGAAATCGGCATAGGCATGGTGCTTCGATGAGCGGAGCCTGTAGGTAGTCTGTTTCGAGACTGTAAAAAAATCATCCTTTCTGGACAGGGCTTCTGTCCTGAAAAATTGTAAATCTGTCCCGCGATTTTTAATTGAGCGGAGCACAGCATTTTCAAAGGGGGTGCTCCCCTGAGTCAGGGGCGGCTCAAAGAAGTAATGAGTCACCACAGTCGGGGGTGGCCTGAAAGTCAGCAGGCCAACTATCCTTGACGGGCAAAGTATATCATGGGTCATATAATTTAAGTTAATAAATAAATGGGGCCACTCTCCTTGAACAAGCATCATTGCCATTCAAGGATGAACAGGCCGGGGAGTTGCGGCTAGCCCAAGTGAAAGCTAGTCAACGGCGGTGAGGGTTGCCCACAATTCCCAAGCCGTTCGCCATAAGGCGTTGCTTGGGTTTCAAAGTATCAGCAAAGAATCGCCAACCTGCCTTGCTCTGGGGAGCTTGGAGCAATCAAACTTCCCCCGACAAATCGGCTTAGAAAAACTATAATACTTGGACGGTTCGCCATGTCAGACCGTCTCTGACGTAAGAGGCAAGCAGAGTGGCCAGAGCAACACCCTTACTCGCTTCCCCGGTCTATTCCTTCCTCACTCAGCATCTTCTGTTGAGTGAGGGGGTAGCCACTGCCACGGGCGCAAAAGATATTTGAGAAAGATAAATCCTCTACGACCCGCAACAAGATTCTTAGTAAAACATTTAACATAGTGACTACCATAAACAGTTACACCTAGAACCGTGCCACTGTGAAATGAGACTAAGCGATTGAAGCTTTTTCTTGGTCACAAGCAGGGACTAGGAAAATCCTGAAGGCTCTTCATGCAGCACCTATAGAGGACATTTCACTTGAGGCATAGGAAGTGTAATTAACACAAACGACCTTTTTTATGAATTTACAACCATTAACAGTAACAGCGAAACAAGCCGCAGCTTTGCTCTCCATTTCTCGCGGCCATTTCTATGTGCTTTGCAAGAGAGGGGTGTTCAAGCCACTCCCGGCCCCAGCACCCCGGCGGAACCAATTGTTCAGGTTCTCGGACCTTGTGGACTGGGTATCACAGAAAGACACCAAGAAAGAGAAGTAAGCCTATGCCAACTCCGAAACTAAACTGCTCATTCCAGCCCTTGCCTGCCAGCGGAATTGATGACCTCAAAGACACGGGCAGCAACAGCCACGAAAACGAATTCGCAACGGGGCCTTGGTCCCTAGTGATGACTCATTACAAGACGTTCACAGCTCAGGACTTTTTCAGCTTGACCAAGAGCCTAGACCTAGAGCCACAAGAGGTAAAAGCCTTGACCCAAAAGTATATCAGGAAGGCTCTGAAATCGGGCCACATTGTTTTGCTTCAAAGTGTGGACGAGCCTGTTTTTCAGGTTGTTTAAGGTGTAATTAAAATTAGCTATGAAAAAGACTTTACCTTATCACTCGGACGCGCCGACAAATCGGGACGCGCTGTATCCTCGCGCCTGCAATTCTCCTTTGCGCTACAACCAAGCGATTGCCGATGACACCTTTGATGAGTCTCAGGCTGACGACGAATGCGACTCAGAGGCTTGCGATATGGACGAAGATTAAGGCCAGCTATGACCACCCGAGAGTTGTTTCAAGTCGCAGTCGCAAAGAAGTTTGGCCCGTATGAGTTTGAGGTGATGGGCCATTGGGATACGCTCTCAAAAAACTACGGAGAATATGTCGCGGCCACGGTGATATTGGAAGCCCTACAAAAGTTTAAGCTGCAACTGGCAACAGCTTCCCTGCCTCTCAGCAAGAATGCAGAAGCCATCCGCGAGCAACTGGAAATCGCCAACAAACAGAAGATTGAAGCAAATTCTTTACTCAGGTTGCGCGGTGTGATTGAGAGACTCAGAAAGAATATAGGCCGTTGCTCAATTGATGGTGTGGAACTCACTCAGGAAGAAATTGAACAGGCCATGCCCAAAGTCCCTGAGTGTTTCAAGAATGGTAGAACGACCTACGTAGCGCACGCGGCAAGCAAAGACAGCAAGGTTAAGAAGCTGACCTTGGAAATTATCAGTTGAAGAAGAGGAAACTTTTCTCTCAGGGTGACTCTCTCTGAGAGATTCGGGGACGCCCCTGCTTCTGCGTCCCTCCATACAAAAGCTGGCAGGTCTGCACGTTTCTTCCCGTCAGCTTTGGGCGAGTCATGCAAGGTAGTGAGTGTCCCTTGTGTGGCTCGCCTCTTCTTTTACTCAGAAAAAAAGTTTGAGATTTTAGAGGCTCCGCGATTTTTCCGCCCTAATGATTTTAGTTTGGGTCAAAAACCCATTACGAATCTAAATTTTACACCCCCGGCGCGGCCAGCGTCCCCCGCGCTCCGCATTTTTTCAAAAATCGGGGGCATCAATGCGGCTACCCCCAAAATAAAAAGAGTTAAATTAACTTACCATCTATACTTATCTACCATCCTGCTTAGGTCTAAGGCCAGAGCCTCAAAGCGGGAAAGCTCACCAGAGAAGCCCGAATCCTCAAAGACACTTCCAACCAGCCTTTGAATGTCAAGCGTAGTGCGGCAATCACTGAGTCCAAAAATCACAAGGGCTGTCTCAGAATAATACGCGCTACTACCACTCAAATAAATTCCTTCTAGGTCATGCTCGTAAAGCAGAGCGGCCACTTGACGAAAAAGCTTAGGGTGCTCCCTTTGGATGCTCTGCCTCAAAATATCCTTTGCCAACACCCCGGCAAACTCAGGCAAGCTGAGTCCCGGCAGGACATGGCGCATATCGGAGAACAGGCTTTGAGCTGGTGAACTTGGCATAATAAGTTATCTAAAATGCATTGCAGAAATACATTGACTTATACTGAAATTCTTGTCATACTGGCGTTACATGAGCGACACAATACAGAATGAACTACCGATAACACTCGACAAATTCATTTCCACTATCGGCATATCCGACTCGACTGCATGGCGGTGGCGTAGAGACAACATCTTGAGAACTGAGAACATTTACGGGCGTCTTTATGTCATGCCCAAAGACCTACGCGACTTCACCCGGCGCATGGAAGCCGGGGAGTTCGCCAAGGCGCATAAAGCACCCCGGCGCGAGAAAGCCCTTGTTGAATGAACCCTCATGCAATCTTCTGCAACACCACAGGCTCAAACACCACTTTCTCAGCTTGCTTGGCGTGGTAGTCGCGGCAGTAGTGAACATAAACATCGTCCAGCAGTTTTGTAGTCGAATGCCCCATCCAATCGCGAACAACATCTTTCGCAACATCTGACATGGCGCACATGGACGCAAAGAAGTGTCGGCAATCGTGAAAACCAAACTTTGGCAAACCTGCTTTGGCTCGCGCCAAGTTCAAAGACTCCCTGAATGTTTTCGCGTGAATATCTTTCTTCCCCCGTTGCGGTGACGGGAACAACCATTGAGAATCAGGCGCACGGCGAGATTGCATATCCTTCAAGTGCTTTTCCAAGTTCTCGTTGAAGTTCACCACGCGAGCCTTGTAGTTCTTAACTCGCCCGTCATATCCGATTGTGATATGCCGTTGCGTCCAGTCCACGTCCTGCCAGCGCAAGCGCAAGCTTTCGCTGATACGGCCGCCAGAGTAGCAGAGAAACAGAATCAAATCCTTAAATTGAAGGCTGTTTTTAGTGTCCAGTGACGCATCGCAAATCGCTTTCATGTTCTCCATTGGCACCAGACGCTTTTTCGGCCTTATGACTTTCAGCGGTTTGATGTTCTCATGTGGCAGGCGTTGAAGCAGTCCCGCTTCGATTGCCCGATTCAGAACGTTATTCAGCGGCGGCATTGAGCCGTTGACCGTGCTTGGCTCGACTTCTTTCAGACGCTTTTCGCGGAAGGCCACAATCATCGGTTTTGTAATGTCGTTCAGACGCGTTTCGCCTAGATGCTTAATCCACGCATTCAGGTGAACTGTTTCGGTCTTGACCGTCTCTGGCCCTTTGTTAAGCGTTATCGGGCTTGACAGGTATTCTTTCGCATAATCGCAGAATTTCGGCATCTGGCCCAAGACAGGTAACGCATTCTCGGCTCGCTGGACTTTAAGCTTGCCCATAGCTGCTACCGCCTCTGCTACCGTTGCCACTGGACGCTTGACCGCGTTTTCTTCTACTTCCAACGGAATACGGCGAACCTGTTTGGCCCCGGTGTTCGGGTCTTTGACTGTCATCTGAGCGTAGTAGCGTCCATTGCGAACCCACAGCCCCCTAATTTTTTGTTTGCGTCCATCCCTGACAGGCTGGTAGCGTAAGTGGCGTGGTATTGAGCTTTGGCCATTGGCTGGATTGCTTGTGGTTTCATTGTCATTCATACGGTGAAACTAGCACAAAAACTAGCACAATGTCAACAAGCTTCTTAGAAATCTTCGGATTTCTTAGTAAAACCACATTGCCCGCGTGGCGGAATTGGCAGACGCGCTAGATTCAGGTTCTAGTAGGTAACACTGTACAGGTTCAAGTCCTGTCGCGGGCACCACCTTTTCAAGGATGTTGGAAGCTTGTTATTCCATGCCGCACCGTCACCCGACAGCCGGGTCCTTGTCGTGCCGACGGTTCTCTCTAGCCATCTGACTTCCCTCTCGGTCACAAAAAAAGAGAGAAGACCAAAGTCTTCTCTCTTGCCGTGCCCGCGTGGATTCCGCCGTATTCGTTAACCCATAACCAACTCAATCCCTGGCCGGAGGTTTCCTGACCAAACCGGCGATCAGCGAGGTTGTTGTTGCCGCCTTGGAGCTTCCAAGCCTTATGACATTAAACTCTGGCCCCGTGACACCTGCAGCATCGGTCATACTTTGCGCCGCGAGGTCCGGCATCCGAGATTGCTCACGGGGTGCCATGCGGCGACTGATTTGCCACCAGGAGATTCTGGAGTTGTCGGAGCAGCCGTTCTCGAGCCCCTTGCTCGTCTTCACCAGTCCACACAGCCAGGGTGGTCACTCGCTGGCCCTGGTTGCCCCGCCCGTTCCAGACACTTCGCAGGCGATTAAAGCGCGTCACTCCTTCGCTGGCAAAGGACTGTTCGGCAGCCCGGTCCTCCCATCGGCTGTACAGGACGTACACCTTGCTGCGTGACAGTTCGAAACCGTAGATCCGGAAGGGGAATCGCAGCCCGTTGATGTCGGCGAATTGCGGCGGCGACACCATAGAGGTGGCGTAGCCGGCGGCCGGCATGCAGATCAGTGGATTGTGGCTCTTGGCCAGATAACCGGCAGCCGTGCCGGGATTCCAGCGAAACCAGGAAAGCTGCCATCTGGCGCCGTCCTCGGAGGTCCATTGGGCCTGTTTCGCCTCATCATAACGCAGCATGGCGGCTGCTTCGTGAGACACCGGCACCACCCGATAGCCGGCTGCGAGAACCGGCCAGTTGATACTCCAGGAGGGTTGCGCTGGAAGGTTGGCTTCGACATGCCAATACCAGCCAGCCACAGAACATTCCACTAGCACCAACCAGAATGCGAACAATCCGAAAGAAAAACGGAAAGGTGAAAGCGCCGCGGCCAGGTTCGCAGGGGTAACTGGCATGCTGCTAACGTTGGAAACTGGCGGAGCCTGGCCCCCAGTTCCGGGCCTGAGCCGCCTGGCACAGATCCAGACGCCGATGAAGCAGGCGACCAGGATGCTGGCGCCACCCGGATCGTGCCAACCGGCGATGGCCTCGATGCCGCGTTGCGCGGCGACCCAACACAGCAGCAGCATCCGGGCAAGGTTGCACAGCAAGGCGAGAGCAAAACCGGCGATCACGCACATCAGCCGACGTGTAGCAGCCAGCTGATAGAGTTCACCCAGGAACAAGGACACCATCAAGGTGGCCTGCAGGGACCTAATACCGCTGCACGCTTCATCAATGCCCACAGTGCCGGCAGCCAGCTCAATCAGGTTCCCATGTGGCACAGCGGCAACGCGCAAGCCGCCGAGCAGTTCAATGGTCAGGCTGGTGTTAAACC
This sequence comes from Candidatus Paceibacterota bacterium, assembly GCA_035452965.1. NCBI lineage: Bacteria > Bacillati > Minisyncoccota > Minisyncoccota bacterium. Next base: position 20,356 of record DAOTCE010000042.1, read on the forward strand.
GCGTCAAAGCCTGAATCAACGGATTCTCCAGCAAATAGGGCCAGGGCACGGCGACGAGGAAGAAGCAAATCGGGAAGACAAAGTCGCCAAACCCGATACCAGAATGTTGAGTCGCGGAATTGCCAGCGAGCCCTCGCCAACTGCCAAGCGCCGCACGCACGGTGAGAAGGGTCACGCCAATGACCATCCCCGCCAGCGCCCAACTGACCAGGCTCCAACCCGGAGTAGCAGCTTGAACCAGACGGATGGGGGCGCAGAGGAGAGCGCAGAGCGCCAGAAGAAGACGGAAAGAAGATAAGGATGGACGTCGGCGTTTAGAGACTGGGGCGGCGGTGACACCGCCGGCATCCGCAGGCCGAGGCGCCTGCTTTACCCTTCGCCAGACGAGGTAGAGGCACAGAAACGGCACCGACCACCCGTAGGCGTATTGCGGGTTGTTGCTCCAGGCAATGCTCAACTGCCGCACCAATACCCACCACAGGTAGAGCAGTGGGACCAGAGCAAGAAATAGCGGACCAAGCGCCTGGCGGCGATTCGCAGCGCCCGCTGACGCCGGTTCGTGTCCTGACGGAGGAGTTCCCTCCACTGGTCTGCCGGCACACTTTGATTCCGTGAGAGCCATCTATTCGGTGCTTACTGATTCCCGCCGGGCTTGAACTCGTGCCGCATCGTCTGCAAGAGTGCCTTCTCCAGCTCGCAAGGACGAACAAAGCCGAGCCGGTCCAGCCGCCGCGTCGAAACCGTTGTTTCCGCACAGAACTTCCGGATGCGGATGGCGCTAATGCCGGATTGGTGACCGCTCACGCGAGACAAGGCGTCGCATACCAACCCGCCGAAGAGACCTGCCCAATGGGGCAGCCGAAAGCAAGGAACCGCCGCACCGGGTAACAACTCGCGTCGCGCCAGGCGCACGAGTTCACCAGCCGTCAGGTCGGGCTTATCCGCGTAGTTGTAAAGGTGAACGCCGGCAGGGAAAGACAGGCAGACCGCCAGGAAACGGGTAAGGTTGCCGACGTAAGCCATGGATTTACGATTGTGGCCGCCCCCCACCATCACAAAACGCCGGCGCTGAATCTGACGTAGAAGCTTATAGACATTTCCACGGTTGCCCTCGCCGAAAACAACACAAGGGCGCACGAGGGTCAGACTGGAGCCGGGCGTGCTCCGAGCCCACTCGCCAAGCACCTGTTCCGCCTGGAGTTTGGTTTGGCCGTAGCGGTTGTAAGGTTCAGGCGGGTCCTCCTCGGTGGCCTCGGGAACGTTCAACGGATACACGGCTACACTGCTCGTGAAGAGGATGCGCCGGCACCCTGCCTGCCGCGCAGCCGCGACCAGGTTTCTGGTGCCCCCGAGATTCACGGCCTCAGCCAGAGCGGCAGACTGCGGGTCATCCCGGTGCTCCGCCGCAAGGTGAATAATCGCGTCGCGTCCCGCACCGGCGGTCGTCAAGGCTTCGATATCCCGGACATCACCGCGAAGATGGATCGCCGGGTGCGCGGAACTTGCGGCGACGTCAAACACCGTCACCTCGTGGCCGGCGGCCAGCAACTCGGTGACAAGCCGGGTGCCGATGAACCCGCTACCTCCGGTGACGAGAATATTCATGCGGCGAGCTTAGGCGGCTGACCGGGGACCGGCCCGCGCGCGAGGCCAAGCCAGACGCCAGTTCCCCAGCACAGGTGGATGGCGGCGAGAACGACGGGCACCAACACAAAGGAAAGGAAGGGCGTTGAAGCGTCAAGTCGGGGAGCGGCTGAGTCAGGACTGCCGGGTGCCGCAACCGAGGCGCCTCTGGCCGCCTCAGGCCGGGAAGCCTGCGCCCCATGGCAAGGATGCTGCGCGTGGCGGGAACGACCGCGAGAGGCGGCCAGGAGCAAAGTGGCCACCAGGAGGAACACGCCGTAGAGCCCGACCAGTGCTCCGAAACAGCGCAGGGCAATTGGGTTGAACAAGGACCCTGCCACTGTCATCGCAAGGGCCAGCACAAACAACGGCGGCACGAAGTGCCTCAGCCTCAGCGAACCGGGGTGCGAGCGCAGGAAACGTCCTTTCCAGAATCCATAGCGCCCATATTGGCGGCAAAGCGCCGCCAAGGTGGGACGCACACGGTAAACTGAGCGCAGCCACGGCAGCAGGAGTATCCGCCCTCCCGCCAGGCGCAGCCGGTAGTTCAGCTCATAGTCCTCGTGGCAGAGCATCTCCTCTCGAAAAAGCCCGATCCGTTCAAAGACCTCCCGGCGCATGACCCAGAATGGCACGGAATCCGTACACAACGGTTTCTCGGAGGGCCGGCTGGTGCGATAAGCAGCGTTGCCGACGCCGAAACTGGACCCGGCGGCCAGTGCGATGGCGCGCCCCACGAGTCCGCTCCCAACACAATCCCACGCGCCGCCGACAGCGAGCAAAGCGACGGAAGGCCTCGCACTTGGAAGCGACACCTCGCCCCGACCCTCTCCCCGGTCGAGGCGGAGAGAGAATGCGCACTGCGCTTTGCCTTCGGCCCGCTGCCCTGCGTCTTCCGCCATCCGCCCTCTATCCTCTATCCTCCGTTCTACGTCCTCTACGTTCCCCCTTGGGCAGGTTTCTGCTTTCTGTTTTCTGCTCTCTGCTTTCCAAGCCGCGTCCTCCGCCTCCAGCCAGGCAACACACTCGCGTAGATAATTTGGCGGCAGTATCCCGTGGCCGTCCACGCGGAGAATCACTTCCCCGCGGACCGCACGAATGCCCAGGTTCAAGGCAGCCGGCGCAATTCGACCGGGATTGTCCAGTATACTCAGCCGAGGATCTCGCGCGGCAAGGCGTTGGACGATGTCGCGCGTTCCATCTTCAGACATCCCGTCTACGACAATCACTTCGACACGCTCGGCCGCATAGTCCTGGGCCAGCACCGCCCGCAGCGTCTCGGCAATGAAAGCCGCCTCGTTGCGGACGGGCAGGATGACAGAGACGAAGGGAAGGAGGCTCACGGAAGGCGAAAGTTGAAGGCAGAAATGGGAACGGGGCGGCAAAGCGGCAGCCAGGGAGTCAAATTGGTTAAATGAGGTTCTTCACGGAATTCCGGGGAACGCCAAGGGCGTTCCAATCTACCAGCCCAGGATTGCGCGAACGCGCTACCCTAGGTGGGACCGAGGAGACGAACAACCCTGCAAGGGTTGGATCGCCCCCCGGATCGCCTGTTCGGGGCCAGGAGGATGCAACCCCTTCAGGGTTGATGTCTCTTACGCCAGAAACCCAGGGTAGCGCCTGTGGCGCAACCCTGGGCTGAAAGGTCGAACGCCGTTGGCGTTCTGCCTTGTCCCCCGCTATTCCCCGGAGTTCCGGGATGAACCCTAAATGAGGGGGGAGAGAACTTGCGCCGGGTGGGGAAACCTTTGTGGATGTTAGTGCCAATGAACCCGGATTTCTATGGCCAAGGCGGCTCGCTTCGGAGCCACAAGTCCTGGACTGCAGCGCGACGCCGCCCGCAACGGCAGGACGACGCATGAAAAGCGGTGTCGCCGCTGCGCTCTGCCACCGCAGTCCATATCGCGAGGTGGCGCAAAAATGAGGCAGAAATGGCGCAGTTTTGAGTCGAAGGAATCTCACACAAAGATCGCAAAGCGGCCGGGGTATCGCTTTGGCAAGTCCACAACTGATATGCAGACAACTGGTTCAAGCCGGGCGTGGTTTGACGATTGGCGTTCATGCGAGGACGGACCTGGGAATTGCCATGCTGGGGTTCGGCGTCAAGTCCGGCTGAACGCAGAGTTTGCGGATCTCGGAGCGAAGGAGGCTCGCGAGTCGGAAAAGGTCGCGGGTGGACTCGTAATCGAACTTGCGCTTGGCGAGTTCGCCTTCGACCTGCTCGAGATGTTTGGCCAGGCAGGCAAGCTCATGTTCGTGCGTGGCCAGGAGCTTTTCCTGGAGAGCTTCGATCTCGAGGGCACGGAGGGCGCGCAATTCCTCAAGATGCTGGCGATTCCAATCCACGAGGGTGCGCTGGGAGACATCAATGGCGACGGCGATGCGGGCGAGGCTCCATCCCTTGGCCCGGAGTTCGAGGAAACGGCTTTTGGTATCGGCCGAGTGCATATCAATTGTTCAAGACTGTTAATTCAATTCGTGGCGCGCCGGTCCGCGGCGCAGGCCTACAAGCGCGCCCGCACCGGCAGTTATAGCACATGATTTCGGGCGCGAGGGGCGAGCGATGGAGGAGGAAGGGGAAGGAGACGCCAGGAGATGCCTACAGATGCCTGTAGCCGCCTGTAGCCGCCAAAAATGTTTAAGAAAAGGGTTGACCACTTCTGAAGAGGGAGAAGTTGAAATTCAAGAGGCACCGCGAAAGACACGAAAGGCACGAACGAGGGTAGCCACAGATGGAACCTGACGTTGAGTTGCCCGGGGACTACCGGCCAACTGACTATGGCCTTCCGTTAGCTGTCTCCCGCACACTCTTTTCCGTCTCACCATGCCCTGCCCTTGACGTTCCTCTCAGATACTCCCAAGCGAGGCCCAAATACTCATTTATGGCGCGTTCCGTGTAGCAAAAGTTGCTGGAGTTGGGAAAAAGTCGGGTTGGGCTCCACGGCGCCTGCGTGACCGTGTCCACAACGTAACCACTCGGCGCCGGGATCGCGTCCAGTTGGTGCCGGCGGGCAATCAACATGGCCCGAGGCAGATGGGAGGCACTGGAAACGAGCCATACTCGATTGGTGCCGGCCACCCGGCGGCACCAAGCGATCTCGTCCTCCGTGACCCGCGCCTCAGCGCAGACCTGCGCCGTGTGGCTTTCCATCCCGAGGATCGACAACACCTGCGCCAGCACCTGCTCCTTTTCCTGCTTGCTGACGGCCGGCCCGGCCACCGAAACCAGCAACGTGGAATTCGTCAGCGAGCGATGCAGCCGGAGGCCCTCTATGATGCGCTGGAGCGCTTCATCGCTGAAGCGCGCCGCTGGCGGGCGATTGGTGTCAGCGGACAACCCCATGCCGAGCACCATAATAAAGCCGGCCTCGCCGTTCACTGACCACTGACCACTGTCCACCGCCCGGGCCGGATACTGTCTTTCCAGGTGCAGCAGAGCGTAGCGAGGCAGCCAAGGATACCCAAACGCCAGCAGCAACGTCGTGCCTGCTATCACCAAGGCACGCCCGAGCTTTTTGCGCTTGTGGCTAAATGCGCAGAGCGCTATGCCCAAAAGCAAGAGCCCCGCGCACAACGGCACGGGGAATAAGAAACGCGAGAGCAACTTCTTCAGGAAGAACACAAGGAAGAAACGGGAATGGGGTAAGCCGAAAGCAGAAAATGGCTGATAGGATCAGAGAGGGTGCATCTCAATTTCTTGAAGGAGCGCGGACATTCCTGTCCGCCCAGACTCCCGCTGACCTCGAAGCGGACAGGAATGTCCGCGCTCCATCCCCACCGTTGCAGGAAAGTGAGATGCGCCCGATCAGAGAACAGCTCTTCGAAGGAGACGGCGGAGCGCGACCTTGAAGAGGAGGCCGGCGATGACTGTGACGCAGCGCAAGTTGCGGAGAAAAGTCCGACGCCCGCCCGTTATTGTGCGAAACAGCCATTCCATGCCGATGGCGCGAACCCAGGGCGGGGCCCAAGGCCGATGACCGGAATGGAAATCGAAGGCGGCACCGACGGGCAGGATTACCGGGACCTTGATGCGCCCTACCTGCTCCGCGGCCCATAATTCCTGTTTTGGACTGCCGAGGCAGACCCAGAGCAAGTGCGCGCCGCTAGAGTCGATCATGGATTTGATTTCGAGCTGTTCTTGCTGAGTCAATTCGCGAAAGGGCGGGCTATGGGTGCCGGCAACCAGCAGACCCGGATAGCGGCTGGTGAGGCGCTCGGCTAATCGCTGAGCAACCCCAGGCGAGCCACCGTAGAAGAAGTGCCTCCAACCCCGCGACAAGCCGTATTCGGCGGCAGCAAGCAGGAAGCTGGGGCCCGGGATCCGCTCCGGCAGCCGGTGCCCCTGCAGCCGAGCCAACACCGTCAGGGCCACACCATCCGGGAATACGGCCGCAGCTTCTCCGACGCAATCCCGAACCCGCTCATCCCGGACCACGTTTGACAGGAGACTGGCCTCGCAGAAACAGAAGTAATGACTGCCGCCATCTTTGATGAGTGCACCCGTATATTCGAGAGCGGACTGGAAGTTCGCGGACGCTATAGCTAGCGGGCCGAGGTTGACTCCGGGCAGCCGTGGAGAGGTGGTTGCCTGGTTGCCAGACGCAACGGGCGGCGAGATGCCGGCAGGAATGGTTGCCTTACCCATTTGAGTGCTGGGGATAGCTTCAATTCGCGCGGCCATGAGCCTGCTCCCTCCGAACAAGGGCCGGATCGTCCAGAACACGTTTGAGGTCCGTGGCTAACCGGGCGGTGAGTTCTTTCTGTCCCTCCCGGTTGAGGTGAACGCGATCGCGGAACAGGTCATGGCGCGCTTCGAGCGGGGTATTGTAGTCCAGATAGACGATGTTCGAATTGGTCGAAGCAAGGCCACTGAAGATGGAAATTGAGCGCTGGAACTTGGCAGGTTCAGCCCGGTTGAAAACATCTATCGTCGGGATGTAGGCCAACAACAGCCTGGCTCCCCTGGTCGTTACAAACTCAGCCATCAGGTTGAACTGGCGGACATTGTCCTCGTCGAATGAAATCCGTCGAAAATTGCCCTGTTCGATCTGCCGGCGCAGGACCTCGACGTTGACCTTGCCGAATTTGTAATTGGTCCACTTCTTCAGGTAGCCGCGGACCGCGAGGGAAAGCGTCAGCTCGGTGTAACGCGGCGTGCAGAGCACGCGACGCAACAGATATTCGGTTCTTGAAGGGCAGTAGCGGCGAATGTAGCCGCGGACATCCGGATCGGCAATGAACGGGAACAGGAGACGATAGGAGCTGGAGCTGAGGCCGGCCCCGGTAAAGGCATGCGCGTCCACGCCGTAGACAACGGCACGGACCGAGTCGGGCTGTCGCTTGAAGTAGTATCGGATCATCATCAGCCGGTCGGACGTGTTCGCGCCTTCAACCGCGAATTTGGCGACCGGCACTCCGAGCTCGCGCTCAAGCGCTATTTTGTCAACGCCCAGAACCAAATGCGAATGGCCAACGCACAGGACCTGGGCCGGAACGTCCATCCCGTAATACCGGTCCAGTCCGCGAAGGAAAACCCAGCCGGCCAAGCGATCCAGGGTCAGGAACAGGACCAGCAAGAGGAGGCCTTTCGCGGCGAACCGCCTGAGCAGCGATCGCTGCAAACGCAAATCACTCACAAGCGGGCTGGGCATTCTAAGAGAAGAAAGCAGAACACAGAAAGCAGAAATTCTTTTACACGGAAAACAGAAAGCGTAGGGGAAAAGCTGATACGTTGAAATTCTGGCATGCTGAAATCGGGCGATGGATTTGCGGAGTCTGGAACCGATGATCGCGAATATTGCGAGGAGTTCTTCGATTTCGCGCAGGGGTCGCAGCCTGCTCTGCGTGTCAGAACTGGAAATAGATGAAGTCGTTGCCGCTCTTGCCGAACATGGAGATACCCAGGAGCATGACAAGGTACCCGCACCAACGCACAGCGATGGGGACCCCAACCCTGGAAAAGTAAAGCGGCAGCCGGTTCCTATATTGAAGCATCTGGACGGCGATGAGCACCAGGATTAAGCCAATACCGAGCATCGTAGAAACCGAGGAGAAGCCGGGATAGATGGGCAGGGAAAGATCCGTGCAGATGCGAGAAACAATGAGCAGCGCATCCTGCAGGGAGGCGGCGCGGAAAAAGACCCATGCCAGCAGGACCAGGTGGAAGGTGATGAGGATCTGCAGGCCGGCTTTGAGCCGTTCGGGCACGCGGCAGAGGGCGCATAACCTGCCGGCATAAGGGCCGACGAATTTCTCCAGCAGGTAATATCCTCCGTGCAGCAGTCCCCAGATCACGAAGGTCCAATTTGCGCCATGCCAAAGGCCGCTGACGGCGAACACGGCCACGATATTGAACGCCCAGCGAGCCGACGAGACCCGGCTGCCACCCATGGGAATGTAGACATAGTCCCGGAACCAGGTGGAAAGGGAGATATGCCAGCGCTGCCAGAAATCGGAAATGGAGCGGGCGAGGTAGGGCAGGTTGAAATTCTGCATCAGGTCATAGCCGAGCACGCGGGCCGAGCCGATGGCGATATCGGTGTAGCCGGAGAAATCGCAGTAGATCTGAAACGCGAAGCAGTAAGTCGCCAGGAGCAACGTAAGGCCCGAATGATCGGCGGCGTGGGGATAGATCTGGTTGACGTACTCGGCGAGGCGGTCGGCGATCACCACCTTTTTGAAGAAGCCCCACAGCATGAGCTTGAGGCCCGAACTGAGCCGGGCCACGTCGAAATGGTTCTCACGCTCCAATTGCGGGAGCAGGCGGTTGGCGCGCTCAATCGGCCCGGCCACCAGGAGCGGGAAGAATGAAACGTAGAGCGCGAATTTCGCAAAGCTGCGCTCGACCGGAATTTTCCCGCGGTACAGGTCAATGATATAGCTGAGCGTTTGGAACGTGTGAAAGGAAACGCCGATGGGCAGCAGGATATCCAGCCGCGGGACGTGGTAAGGCGCCTGAAGAAAAGCGAACAGGCTGCGGAGGGACTCATTGGCGAAGTTGTAGTATTTGAAGAAGAAAAGGATCGCCAGGGTCATTACTACACCGGCCACCAGGAATCCCTTTTTGGCTCTCGGTGTCCTGGCCTTTACCATTTGCAGGCCGCAGAGGAAATTGATTTCGGTCTGGACAATGATCAGGGCGACGTATTCCCAGCGCCAGCACATGTAGAAGTAGTAGCTGGCCAGGAGGAGAAACGCCGTCCGCCACCGAAACGGCGCGGCAAAGTACAGCAGGCAGACGATCGGGAAGAAGAGGAGGTATTGGAAGGAGTTGAAGAGCATTGGGGCGGTGCGTCGGTGCGTCGGTGCGTCAGTGCATCAGTGCGTCAGTGAGACGAGCAGAAGGATTCGTAATGTGCAATCATCGAACCGAGCCTGCGCCCAACCTCAGCCGCTTGTTCCAGGAGCTTCGCATGCTCGACGACCGAAAGGCACCCGCAGGCCAAGGCGGTGTCTATCCAGTGGAAGGTCTCCTGCAACTCGCCATCACTATCCGTCAGCTTACTTAGAAAATGAGCCGGATACCTGCGTTTAGCCCACGATTCCGCAAGGTTTGCTCCAATGGAACGCGAGCTACGGCGAATTTGATCTGTAAGCGCGAACTTCTCGACATCTGGCCAGTGCTTGGAGGCAGTAAAGATGTTCTGCTGCAGTTCGAAAGCCAACTGGTACGCCTCGAGATCCCGGAACGACTGCGCCAATCTGCTCATAGTGTCTTGCTTCTTGCTGCTCCACCGCCCACCGCCCACTGTCTACCGCCTACCGCTTCCCGCCTACCGCTTCGCGCTTCGCGCTTAGCGCCTTTTGGCAGATCTCCATAAAACGCTTCGCGACGACGTCTTCGCTGTAGACGCGGAGGGCTTTTTCGCGTCCGGCTTCGCCCAGGCGGGCGCAAAGCGCGGGATCGGCGACCAACGCTTGAATCTTCTGAACCAGGTCGGCCACGTTCCGCGTCTCGAACAGCAACCCCGTCCGCCCCTCGTCAACAATCTCGGGCAGGACGCCGATACGCGAAGCCACCACCGGCTTGCGTAATGCCATGGCGTGGGTAACCACATTGGGAAATCCCTCGAAGCACCGGGTGGAGAGCACGACCAGGCGCGATTCGGAGATAATCCGGTTCAAGTCTGGTCGGTTGAGGAAGCCCAGCCAGCGCACATTGGGCGGAGAGGCGGCGACCAATTCCGGCATGCGTTCAGTGGCGCCGGCGACTGCGAAGGGGAGATTCGGGAGAAGGCGGGCGGCGGCGACGAAATCCTCGATGCCTTTCTCGGGGCTGGCCCGGCCGACGAAAGCGATGGAGCCGGAGGACGGTGGACGGTGGACAGAGGACGGATCGGGGACAGAAGACGGAGGACGGAGGACGGAGGACGGTGCTATTTCTGCTTTCTGCCCGTCGCCGTCGGCGATGGCGGGCGTCATATTAGGCAGGATCTCGATGCGCTCGGGAGGGATGCCCTGGGCGATGAACCGCTGTTTCTGAAACTCGGACAGGACGATGACTATGTTGACATTGTCCAGAATCCGGCGGGAAACGCGGGCCGCCCAACCGCGCAAGGCGTAGCCGGCACTTTTGACCACGTCGCGCTCGCAGTTGCGCAACACGCACCAGTATTCCCGACCGCCCAGGCACCGCTCGCACACCTCGCCGTGGCTCAAGTGCAATCCGCTCGGGCAAAACAGGCGGTAGTTCGGGCAGCGCATCACCACCGGAATGCCACGCCTGGCGCAAGGCGTTAGGACGCTTGGCGACAGCAGCGGATACAGGTTTTGGACGAGGACGAGGTCCGGCTTTTCGCCATCCAACGTCTTGGCCATGCGGCGCGCCATCCAGGGGTTGTGGATGCCGGCAAAGAAGGCCTTGGCGTTACCAGCGATGGAATGATCAATTTCCGCTGAACTGCGCCGCAGCCAAACGATGCCATGCCCTTGCCGCTGTGCCAGACCGGCCAGTGTCTCCAGCGCGTGCTCTTCACCGCTGGGACGGCCGTAGTCGTTATGGGCCACCAATATTCTCAAAAGCAGAAAGCAGAAATCAAAGGTCAGCGACCTGCTGGAGCAGCGAACCGATTCCGCAGGCAAAAAGCCATGTCACGGGCTAAGAGCGTGTTTGAAAAATGGGCGTAAGGGAGGGCGAATTTGCAGACACACTCTAAGGAAAGCAGAAAGCAGCAAGGGGAAATCAAGGAGCGGAAGGTGGTGGTGGTTGCGCGGACGCGGGCGGGGGCGGCACGGTGTAGGTTGGGGCAAGCTGGCCGCGTTTGCGGGACCGGTTCTTCCACGAGTCGCGACGCGAAGCTGCCCGCGTTGCTTGCTGCTCCACACGTCCCACCCATTGAGGCCGGGCTACCGCACACAGATGAAACGCATAGAAAAGCATGAAGACGAAGGACGCGACACCCCACCCTTCGCCAAATAGTGAGAGGGACATACTGTTGGCCGAACCTGCCACCAACGCCGCCGTCGCTCCCACAGCACCGGTGCGCCCGGCAGCGCAAGCAGACAACGCCTCCCGTAATCCGAACAGCGCTGCGATAACAACGATGGTCATCCCAACGACACCGGTGCCCAGAAGTACCGCCCACGCGGCATTATGCGTATTGGTTGCATAGACCGGGCCGGCGGTGCGCGCGGCCACGGCGTAACCGACGCCTAACCAGGGACTCGCCTTGAAAACCTTCTCGTATCCTTCCCAGAGAAGCTTTCGCCCAGTAAAGGTCTCCAGCTTGCCGGCTTCTTCTGTTTGGCCGTATGGGTCCACCACCGGTTCAAATCGCTCCGCTCCAACCAAGGCCACCGCCAGACCAAGCACAACAACGACGAGAACAAACCCTCCCCGAGCCGATTTCGACAAAAGAAAGGCGACGCCAACGCCGATGAAAAGCGACCACCAGCTTGCCAGGCTTTGCGAAGCCAGCGTCAATGCTGCACTGATGGCCGACAGAACCACAAGATTTCGGCGTCGGCGACGCTCCGCGCGCAGGGCTTCGCCCACTGCATAACACGTCAGGATGACAGCGGAGGCGCCAACCGTATTGTTATGCAATTCAAAAGACGCCCCTCCACGGGATAATACGATAGAAAATGCTGCCAGGCCCAAGGCAAGCATGCCCAAAACCAAGATGAGACGCTCAGCGTGGGCGAAAGTTCGTGCCGAGGCTACGGCGACCAGGAATCCCAGAGAAAGTACCGCGAACTCCCCTGCCCGAAAGGCAGAGTACTTGGGCAGCTCAGACCAGGCTGCTGAGACAAGGGCGAGAGCGAAGAAGGCCAGGAGCACTTTCCCGGATGTTGCGGCAATTCGTTGCCAAAGGCGCCAGAGCTGCCCGCTCTGAAGCGCCAGCAATAGCCCAATGGCTGCGACAATCACAATCTCGACCATCGCGAAGGCATCAATTGCCGTAAAGTCCTCCCGCCTGCGCTGCAGAACAGTCAAGCGCGCCACCAAGAGCACTTCTGCCAGCAGGATCAGGCGTACAGGGATTGAGAGACGCGAGCGCGGAACAGAGGTTCGGGCCGGGAAACGACGGTGTTGCCTCAAAGACATGGAGTCAGCCGGCATTGGGGAGAGGGCAAAGGCTGAAAGTGGAAAGCAGAAAGCGGAAATCTAAAATGAACACAGGCGCAAACTGTTATTCAATTGCCCTTTTCGCATTCCAGAGCGCAGCTTCTCCCCCTGTGCTCGATCGCAATCTCGCAAGCACGGTGGATTGCCTCGGCGGCCTTGTGAGGAGTGTGGTCCTTGAGGATCTCGCGCGACTCCTGGCCCATAGCGCGAAGAGCGGTCGAGGGAAAAAGGTGAGAAGCTGAAACACTGAAATGTTGAAATTGATCAGTGATAGCCGGTGCTTCGGTGCGTCGGTGGGTCCGTGCGTCGGTCCCGGCCTCCGCCCCTGCGCCTTGCGCATGGCGCTGTGCGCATTGCGCCAAGCGCTTGGCGGTATCCGCGGTGTCGAGGGGATCGAAGACCCAGCCGTTGCGGCCTTCATGGACCAGTTCCGGCCAGCAGCCGTTGTATTTGGAGCACAGAATCGGCAAGCCGCACGCCATGGCTTCGGGCACAACGAGGCTCCAGTTGTCCTCCAGCGTTGGGATAATGAACGCATCTGCCGCCGCGTAATACGGAGCAAGCTTGTCGTAGTCCACCGAACCGGCGAAGTGGACGTTCGGAAGTCGGAGGACGGAAGACTGATGACGGAGGGCGGCTTCTGCCGGACCAGAGCCGACGAGGACGAGGGTGGCAGAGCGCGGGGGAGTGGTGGACGGTGCGTCAGTGAACAGTGGGGCGGTGGACAGTGGGGAGGTGGACGGTGCGTCAGTGGACGGTGGGGGGATCTCTGCCTTGGTAAAGATTTCCCACGCTTTCAGCAGCTCGGCGATGCCCTTGCCTTTGTTCAATCGCCCCACGTATAGGAACACGAGGCCTTGAGCGCAAGGCGCTGGGCGCGAGGCGTCTGGCGCAGGGCGCAAGGTGTCTGGCGCAAGGCGCAAGGCGCTGGGCGCGAGCCAGGACTCGCGCAGGAGCTGGATCTCGGTTTGCGGCACGCGCGCTGCGCTTTGCGCCATGCCGTCCGTATCGGCCGCCATATGGCCCAAGGTAATCCGCTCGGCGGGAAAGCCCATAGACACCGTATATTCCTTGCAGAGCCGCCCGTTACAGCTCATGGCATCCGTGAAACGAAGCACAAACTTCCGATAAAATGTCCGAATCCACTGCGCATGCCGCTCCGTGTAAGCCGTTCGCTCGTAAAGCACCACCAACGGGGTGCCGTGTCGGATCCGGTGCTGCAAGGCCAGGAAGGTCCATTTGAAAAAGCCGTCGCAAACCATCACGTCAGGCCGAAGCTGACGGATCATCTTCAGCAACCCTGGCTGAAAACGAAGAGAGAAATTCCGGTTGGCCATATAAGCCCGGTCCTCGGGGCCCAACTTCCACTCCCCACGCAGGCCTATAGCTCGCGGGCCCAATGCCCCCTGCGCTTTCTCCTGCACCGCTCGGGGCACATAATCTCCCGAATACACCAAATGCAATTGGCCGCCCGTGAGTGCATCCAGCGCACGGCAGACCGGGATGCGATAGTCGAGGAACGACCGTGTGACCCAGGCAATTCTCAATGTCCCTTGGCTGGGCTGCCTCGCCGAGGCGGCCTTGAGCTATAATGCTGTGGGGGGGCTGTTGTCACGCCCTGCCCTGCCCGCGCCGCAAAGCCAGCACGTAGTGCTTCAACCGCTCACGCAGACGAACCACCGTGCAGGCGCCCCACCAGCCAATCGGTCCACCGGCACACCCAAACCGCAGCAACCTTGTAACGCGGTTCCGCGGCAAGTCACCACCGTAGTCGCGCAAGATCTGGAGCCCGACATCGGCCCGCCCGGCCAGGACTTGGTTGTGGGCATAACCAGCGGCCACGCGCCCGCGCACAACCTTGAACGCAGGCATCTGCTGCGGGGTCAGGCGGGGCAGCAACCGTTCCTGCCAGGCCTCCACGGTTGGGCAGAGTCGGCGGCGCTTTTGATACTTGTTCAACCAGCCCGGCGCGGCTGCTGCCGCGCGGGAATTGCCTACCCAGAGCGGCTCGGGGATATAACCCCAGGGACCGAAGGTCGCGATGTAGCCCCAGTATTCAAGGTCCTGGCTGACCCTTAAGTCCGCCCGCTGTCCGCCGGCCCGATCTATTACGGACTTCCGTATGACGGCCGATCCGGTGCGGACATGATCATGCGCTGCCCAGAATGCATAGAAATCATCAATCACAAAGGGTTCGGTCTGGGCATCGGCGCGAGTCAGGAAGCTGGGCTGAATGATCTCCGATCCACTATGTTGGCGGGTGATCAGTCCGGTATTGACGGCTACACATTCAGGATGCGCATCAAGAAAGGCGATGCAACGTTCTAGAAATCCTGGTTTCCAATAGTCATCAGCATCCAACAGGGCGATGAACTCGCCGGTGGCGATCTTCAGACCGGCGTTCCGGGCTGCGCCCTGCCCCGCGTTCTCCTGTCGGAGGTACACGATCGAATTGCCATAGCGCAGGGCGACGTCCTCCGTGGCATCGGTCGAGCCATCATTGACCACAATGATCTGCCCGGGTGCCAGGCTTTGGGAGAACACGCTACCCAGGCAAGCCGCCAGGCAATGCGCGGCATTAAAGGCGGGAATGATGACACTTACACCAGGCACGATGACATCGCTTTATTTTATACGCGACCGCACCCCGCGGTTGCGCCGCGTTAGGTGTTCTTCGCCGGGCACGGGATAACCTTCCCGGCCGGTTTCGGATTCAGGGAAGCCATTCGATCCAATAGACGGAGGGTGATTCGCATCAGGCGCGCGGCCAGCGCGACATTCTCGAGTTGCAGCGCGCAGCCGAAGCCGCGAATCAGCCACCCTGGCCCGGCTAATCCCGGGCGCAGCTCGTCACGGAAGTAAGCCCGCCAGTGGCGCCAGAGCTTTTGGCGTTCCCCAGTGTCCGGATGGGCGGCGATCCACTCGCCCCCGGTCGTGAACCGTTTGAGCGCCAGCCAGTCTGCGGAGCGCCGCGCACACGGACCACCGTCCGACGCCAGCAGCACGTGCCGGATCCGTTCCTGGGAACGGGCAATCGTCTCCAAATATGCCATTCCTTTCACCCCTCGCCCCGTCGCCGAGGCCCCGTGCACCGTATACTCGTAGCCGAGGTACGACATGGTCACCATGCGGCGACTCCGGCACAAAGCGGCCACATTGAACAGCGTGTCCTCCCCGATATTGACCGGGAACTGTTCGAAGCGCAGCGCCCCGATCGTCTCCCGCCGAAAAAGCTTGTTCCACGGCGCAAAATGGAGGGTACGCAAACAGTGCCGCCGGTCACGCGGTTGCGACAAGTCATAGACCCGACCTGGAAGCACCTTGCGCCGCAGCACCTCTCCTGCCCCGGCCACCTCCGCCCAGGAACACGCCACAATATCCGCGTCGTGGGCACGCGCGCATTGAATCATTCGCTCGCAGCAATCCGGCCGCACAACGTCGTCCGCATCCGCAAAGAAGACGTAGTGGCCGCGCGCGCGGTCCAGGCCATCGTTCCGCGCCATGCCGGCCCGGCCGTTGACACTGCGGTGGATCACTCTGACCCGGTCGTCCCTTGCCGCCACCTCATCCAACACCCTGGGGCAGTCGTCCGGCGAGGCATCATCCACCGCGATCAGCTCAATGTCGGCCACCGTTTGCTTCAGAGCGCTGCTGAGGAAACGCCGCAAGAGCGGAACAGGCGTCCTGTAAACGGGGGCAATTATTGATACTGGCGCATTACAGCCCGTGGCTGTACACCAGCGCCCTTGCTCAAGAGTGACCGCGGACATCACCGCCTCCTCGCTCTCAACTCAACTCCACCGCCCAAAGGCTGCCAGCCGATGCGACGTTTATCATTCGAAACCGCCGTCGTCGGCCGTCGGGAGATGAATTTCACAGGCAGGTGCTTAGATAAGCGACTGCTCCTGACATTCTCTTGCACAGGGCAACGAATGGTCTCCCAGATCGCCAATAGGACGGCATGAACTTGAGGAGGTCTGTCACCCGAGCTTGAGGCTGGAGCTTCTCGATTGCCTGAGCTATGTTCCTACTGCCAAACCGTGCCACCGTCTCCGCATATGTCGTCTCGGATATGCGCCGCAGCTCCTGGGGATTGTGCAGCGTATTTACCACCTCTCTGAGAGCATGGCCGCGAGGAGGCGTCGTCTTCTCCAGAAACACTCCCGCATAGTTCTCGATGTCATCGATCAGCCAGCGGTACCCATACTCAACAGGGAAATCCTTGTAGGAAGCATCCGCGATGATCGTCGGAATCCCCAATACGGCACCTTCCAAGCAAGCCGTTCCCATCGAATAGTGCAGATCAGAAAGCTCAAGCAGCTTCTGAGAGAGCGACTCCATCGCATAACCATAATGGTAGTATATGGCGACATTCCCCCCCTTCACTTCTCTTAGCTCCGCCTCAAACAACTCGTTGGCGTCTGTGAATATGTGCAAGTGAAAGTTATGGTCCGTGAGTGACCTAAGATCGCCGGCGAGCTTCTTGACTGGCTTGACTTTCCAAAGTCTGCCCCTGCCGATGTATGTTATGCTGATGGGATTGCTCGGCTTTTCGGCGACGCGCCGCTTCTCTCTCACAAGGATGGGTATGGGAAGAAGGCGTTCCGCGAAGAGGCGTTTCAGTTCGCGACACGCGGTCTGATGACATACCTTGTCCATGAACACCAGGGAGTTCAGCTTCTCAAGCGTAATGAACATCCGTCGGCAGAGCAGAGACGCCAACAGCCCCCTGCATCCAATGCTCGGGAAGACCCGCCACAGCAACAGGCGTGGATTCACGACCGATAGCGCTTGCAAGTCCCTGAACGTGCCGAACTCAATCAACAGGTCATCGCAGGAAATGTCCCTGGTCGAGCGCGCCGTATCTGGATCTACACGGATGAACTTCGCCTTCACGCCGCGAAGTGCCTCACAAATCGTCCCGTCCTTTCTGGCGATGACCACAATCTCATGGGATTCTGCGAGGTCGCTCGCGAGCGTGATGATCATTTTCTCGATGCCCCCCATGCCGGCATCGTAATGATCCCAAAAGAGTATTCGCCTCATCTCGTTTCTTCCCGGGGAATCCAGGAGATTGGAATGACCGCTGGAGAGGACCCCCAGCCCGTGTTGCCTGATCGACAACCCAAGCATCGTCAACCTGGACCGCCGTGACGCTGCGTAGTCACGTCAGGCAGATTACGGCACCATTCTACTCCGGATTCCAGAACTATAGGAGGATTCCCCCCGATCAGGCAACCGTCGGGGAACTGCTTTCTGTTGATAACGGCTCCAGTCGCCACAATACATCCGTTCCCAATTCGAGTGCCTTTCAAGATGGAGCAGTTCGGGGCAATCCAAACATGATCGCCAATTTCAACATCAGCTTGGTGGTCCTTGCGTTTAATAAGATGCCAGTCACAATCCGTGATGAAGCTCCCCCAAGCGCAAAGGAAATCGCTCCCAATCGTGATGCTCCGCTTCACCATGATGCGGGTGTTTTCCGTGATTCCAGAACCGCTTTCCAATTTCTTGCCGCCAAGACGGAGGTAAGCGCCTTCACTCAGGAATATGTCCGTTCCATTGCCCATAGTGAAATCGCCGCTGACCTCCAACGTCGCACCCGCATCAAGGTGTTCCCTTCCCCCCATTTTTTGGACACCGTGTACTTGCGTCCGCTTCACGTTAG
>DAOTCE010000043.1 GCA_035452965.1 Candidatus Paceibacterota bacterium
GTGTGTATCCCATGGGGAGCGCTCCCCATGGGATACACACCGGGGTATCACGCGTATCACACCGGTGCCACACCGCAACATCCGGCTGTGGGGGCTGCGCTCGGGAGCCATCACTGTCCCAAAAATGGACACAATGCCAATTTCTACCGACGCGGCGATTCGGTCCATGAGCATGGGACTGTACCAACGGATTGCGGGATGAAGCAGGTGACTTTAATCGGCCCCCCCATCCTCGATCCGATGCCGACTGATGTCGGCCACTACAGTTGTTACGACTTCTTGACCCGTTGCGCTAACCGCGCAAACATCCGGTTGCTATGGAAATCAAACTCGTTGCCGTCCAGATCGAAAAGCCGGAGCCAATCAACTTCATCCTCGGCCAGACCCATTTTATCAAGTCTGTCGAGGACATCCACGAAGCGTTGGTGGGCGCCGTCCCCGGCATCAAGTTCGGCCTCGCCTTCTGCGAAGCCTCCGGCAAATGCCTTGTGCGCTGGACCGGCACCGACCCGGCGATGATTGAGCTGGCTCAGAAGAACGCCCTCGCCCTCGCCGCCGGTCACAGCTTCATTGTCTTCCTCGGCGAGGGCTACTTTCCGGTCAACGTGCTCAACGCCATCAAGATGGTGCCAGAGGTCTGCCGGATCTTCTGCGCCACAGCCAATCCCACTCAGGTGCTCCTTGCTGAAACGACGCAGGGGCGGGGCATCACGGGAGTTGTGGATGGCTTCCCCCCCAAAGGCGCCGAAGCCGCGCCCGACATTGCCTGGCGCAGGAGTTTTCTGCGCCAGATTGGCTACAAGCTCTAGCCGTCAGGCCGCTGGCACGACCCGCACAAGCTCGCGCCGTGCAAGCGCAAGGCGCCCTTCGTTTGGCAACGGTCCTGGCGGTTATCGGCGGGTGTTTGCCTGCACGGCAACGTCCTTAGCCAGCCCCGTCCTGATTGTCCAGGCACTCGCGCACGACCTTGGCCAAATCCGGGCGAGTATAAGGCTTCTGCAGGAATCGCGCGCCGCTCCGCCGAAAGAAAGTGGTATTGGATTCCTCCATGTTGTAGCCACTGGTGAGAATAATCTTAAGCTGCGGTTTGCTGGTCTTGAGCTTTACCGCGAGCTCGCGGCCCGACATGCCGCCGGGCATGACCACGTCGGTAATCACCAGGTCAATGCCGCCGGAGTTGCGCTCCCAAACCTGGAGGGCTTCCGCTCCGGAAACCGCTTCGAGCACACGGTAGCCACAGTCCTGCAAGATCAGATGCGCCATGTCCCGCAGCAGCGCCTCATCCTCTACCACCAAAATGGTCTCCCGACCGCCTCGCACCGCGCCTTGAACCGCCGCCGGCGCCAACGTCTTGGCCGGCTCAGTGCTGGCCGGAAAGAGGACGTCGAAAGTCGTGCCTTTGCCCACCTCGCTGCCGACTTCGATCCAGCCGTCATGCTGTTTGACGATGCCATAGACCATCGCCAGGCCCAGGCCCGTTCCTTTGCCGCCTTCTTTGGTAGTGAAAAACGGCTCGAAGATCCGGCTCATGGTGGCCGCGTCCATGCCGCACCCGGTATCACTGACCCGCAGGCAGACAAACGCGCCCAGCCGGGCTTCGGGATGAGTGTGCACGTAGGCGTCGTTCAGTTCGACCGGTTCAATGCTGATCGTCAGCGTGCCGCCGCCCGGCATGGCGTCGCGCGCATTGACCGCGAGGTTCATGATCACCTGCTCCACCATCCCCCGGTCCGCCTGCACCAGGGGCAATTCCGGCGGCGGCTTGAACTCGAGGGTGATGGTCTCGCCCAACAGGCGCCGGAGCATACTGGTCAACTCACCGACGATGGCCCGGAGATCCTGCGCCTCAGCCTTCATCACGTTCTTGCGGCTGAACATGAGCAACTGGCGGGTGAGCGTGGCGGCACGCTCGGCGGCGGAGTAAATCGCGCCCGCGGAGTCCGACAGCTCGGAAGACAGGTTCGGCCTGGCCATCATCATGCCGGCATGGCCCTGGATGACGGTGAGCATGTTGTTGAAATCGTGCGCCACACCTGCGGCCAGTTGGCCGATGGACTCCATCTTCTGCGACTGACGCAACTGCGCCTCCAGACTCAGCCGGTTCGTGATGTCCTCGACATAGCAGTGCACCACCTGGCCGGCGGCCACGGGGTGAAACGACCAGCATAACGTGCGCCCGGCGAAGACGGTCTGCCGATCCAGCACGCTGCGGCCGGCCGCCAGGCATTCTTGCACGATCTCCCGCGCATCGGGTGGCAACAATTCGCGCGGATTATCCTGGCCCACGGATTGTCCGAGCCTGCGGGCAGCGTCGTTAAAGTAGGTCACGGCGCCGTCGCGAGTTATTTCCATGGCCGGGTTGGGATTCAGCTTGGCGAACGCGGCCAGCTTCTGGAGTTCCGTCTGCGCCCGAATCCGCGCAACCGCCATAGCCAGCAGCGTGGAGAGCGAGAACAGGAAATGGACTTCTTCTTCTGTGAACCTGCGCTGGCGCGCCGTGAGCGCCCCCAGAACGCCGAACGCCTGTCCATGCCCGCCAATCGCGACGGTGATGCCGCTGGCAACTCCATGGTCAGTCACCAATGGCGAGCTGCGGAACCGGGTCTCCGTGGCGAGGCGCTCAAAAACCACCGCCTCTCCGGCGCTCAGCGTAAACCCGGCCTCCGTTTGCGGGTCCGCCGGAATGACCGCCTTGCCAACTTGCCCGGGTTTCCACCCCACGCCGGCCCGCAACAGCAGGAACTTGCCGCCCGGCTGCAGCTCCAGGAGATAGCAGAATTCCACCTCCAGCGTCTGGGCGACCAGCAATACGGCCTGGTTCAGCAGCGCCGCGATGTCATTGCTCATCATCGCGAACTGGCCGAGTGCCGCCACCGTGGTTTGCTGGAAGGAGCGGCAAAGGAGCATTCGTTCCGTCCGCTCGCGTTCTTTGGCGCGGTCCTCCAGTGCGGCGGCCATGCCATCAATGTTCCGGGCCAGGTCGCCCAATTCACCCCTCTCGTGGGCCAGGCCCGTACGGCTGCTGAGGTCTCCGGTGCGCAACAGTTGCGCCGCGCGGTTCAGGACCCGCACCTGCCGGAGAATAAACCGCTCCCCGCCAAACCACGCCGCCCCCAGCGCCAGCAACCCGACCGCAAATCCGGACCAGGGAAGGTGTGCTCCGTAGTGGGCGGCGTAATACTTGTCCGCGAAGTACATCATCACCCAGGCAGGCGCGACGGCAAAAAACACTGTGCCCACCAAGCGGAACCGCAGGCTCGAAAAACTGGTCATAACCGCTGTCGGTGTTTGGTGTAGGCGACAGACTAGCGGACAGGCATGCGCCCGGCAACGGGATTTGTGCAACTTCCTGATACTTAAGCTTGCCAAAAGCGCGGGGGTGCCTAGATTTGACGGCTCATTAACTATATGAATTTAGCGAGTCCTTACGCCTTGCTGGCCCTGGCGCCGCCGGCGCAGCCGGGGCAGTCCGCGCCACCGGCCTGGGTCAACATGGTGCCGCTGGCCTTGCTGGTCGTGGTGTTTTACTTCGCCCTGATCCGGCCCCAGCAGAAGAAGGCCAAGGACCACGCCAACCTGCTCAAGGCCATCCGGCCCGGCGACAAGATTCTCACCAACAGCGGCATTGTGGCCATCGTGGTCACTGTCAAAGAGAAAACCCTGTCTATCCGCTCTGCTGACGCCAAATTCGAAATCACCAAGTCCGCCGTCGCGGAAATCACCGAGCGTAGCGGTGAATCGAGCCAATCCTGAGCTGCACCCATGAACCGAAATAACTTCTGGCGCCTTATCCTCGTTGTCCTCGTCGTCCTCTGGTCGCTGTACGAGCTTTATCCGCCCAAGGGGCGCGATCTCGTGCAGTATTTCCGCGATAAGGCGGTCAACCGGGATCCCGCCTTCACCGCCATCTTCACCAACGCTCTGGCGCTGCAAAAGGCCATGCCGGAGAAGCCCTACGATAATTTGGTCACCGCCATCGGGACCAATGACATTACCCGGTATTTCCCTTCGTTCGGCGCCAAAGACCAGCTGCAGCCAACCGCCTACATCCTCAACCGCCTGCAGCGCAAGGCGGCCGGCCGCATCCGGCTGGGCCTCGACCTCCAGGGAGGCACCTCCTTCCTGGTCAGCATGGACACCAACCAACTGGCCAATGCCGCCGATGCCAGCACCGCCATTTCGCACGCGGTTGAGGTCCTGCGCAAACGCGTTGACAAGTTCGGCGTCGCTGAACCTCTGATCCAGCCGCAGGGCCACAACCGGATTCTGGTCCAACTGCCCGGCCTTTCGGCCGCCGACCAGGAGAGCGCCAAGGCCGCCATTCAGCGCGCGGCATTCCTGGAATTCCGCCTGGTGTGCCCGACCAGCGATCAAGACATCAAGGACGGCATCGTCCAGCCCGGCTATGAGATCAAAAAGCGCAAGGAGCGGACGCGCGACGGCCGGGAGCGCATCGAGGAGGTCGAGGTCAAGCGGCGCGCGGAGATGGACGGCAGCGGTCTCAAGAGCGCCATGGTGGTTCGCGGCACGATGGGCGAACCGGAAATCCACTTCACGCTCGACTCCAAAGGGGCCGAACGCTTCGCCGAAATCACGCGCGAAAACGTGGGGCAGCGCCTGGCTATTATCCTCGATGGGGAGCTTTACTCAGCACCGGTCATCCAAACCCCCATCGAGACTGGCAGCGGCCAGATCACCGGCCAATTCGACAACCGCGAGGCATTTGAACTGGCCAACGTCCTGGAGAATCCGCTCCGTGCCCCGCTTCGCATTGACGAGTCGCGCGAGGTGGACCCGACTTTGGGGAAAGACTCCATCCGCAGCGGCATCAGCGCCGCCATCTACGGCACACTGGCGGTGGCCGTGTTCATGATCATCTATTACCTTCTCGCCGGGATAGTGGCCAACATAGCGATCGTAGCCAATATCATCATCCTGCTGGGGGTCATGTGTTCCATCGGCACCACCCTTACCCTGCCCGGCATCGCCGGCATCGTTCTGACTGTGGGCATGGCGGTGGACGCCAACGTGCTGATCTACGAGCGCATACGCGAGGAATCGGCCAAGGGCAAGTCCCTGCGCGGCGCGATAGATGCCGGGTACGCCCGCGCCTTCGGCACCATCTTTGACTCGAATCTGACGACGCTCATTTCTTCGGTGATTCTAATCTACATGGGCACGGGTTCTATCAAGGGATTTGGCGTCACCCTCACAATTGGTATTTGTGCCAGCATGTTCACGGCGCTGATCGTCACCAGGCTGATCTTCGACTTCTTGCTGGCGCGTGGCTGGCTCAAAGCGCTCCCGATGCTTCACCTTGTCCGGGCGGAGAAGATTGACTTCATGAAGCTGGCCAAGCCGGCCTTTATAACCTCCTGGATCGTAATCGCGATTGGGATTGTCTACACCATCCGGCGCGGCGAAGCCTCGTTCGGCGTGGAATTCCGCGGCGGCGATACTGTCCTGTTCGCTTTCGAGCAGAAGCCGGGAGAAGCCGACGTGCGAACCGCCCTCACTAAAGTCGGCGTCAAGGACCCGCGCATTCAATTTCAGAAGGATGTGGCCAGCCGGCGCGAGACCTTGCGCGTGGATTCCGCCCCCGGGACCGCGGAGAAGGTAAAAGCTGCGCTGGCGGAAATGACCTCCGCCAAGTTCCATTTGCTCGGCCAGGACCGCATCGGCGCCACCATCGGAAAGGAGATCCAGAAGTCGGCCGCCATCGCGTTGTTGCTCTCCCTGTTTGGCATTCTGATTTACGTGGCGTTTCGCTATGAGTTCTCGTTTGCCGTCGGCTCCGTCGTGGCTTTGATCCATGACGCGCTCATTACGCTAGGGATCTACTGCATATCCGGCCGGGAATTCAACTCCGCCACCGTGGCCGCCATCCTTACCATCATTGGCTTCTCCATCAACGACACAATTGTCATCTTCGACCGCATACGGGAAGACCTGAAACTGGGCATCCGCGGCTCCTTCCGCGAGGTGGTGAACAAGGCGCTCAATCAGACCTTGAGCCGCACGATCATCACCTCCGGCACCGTCTTCCTCTCGACCCTGTCGCTTTATATCTTCGGCGGCGGCGCCATTAACGACTTCGCTTTTACGTTCCTGATTGGTATTCTCGTCGGCACCTACTCCAGCATATATATCGCCAGCGCCATCGTGCTTTGGTGGCACAAAGGCCAGCGGCCGCACATCGGGGCGGGGGCGCAACCGACGGTTGTCGAAGGCGTGCCGGCTCCCGCGCGAAAGTAGCCGCAGTTACGGGCCATGCTTGCCCTGGTTGAGATTACCTACTGGCACTGGGCGGGCTTCATTGCCTGCGTGCTGGTTTTCCTGGCCCTCGACCTTGGTCTGTTTCATCGCCGGGCCCACGTGGTCAAGTTCCGGGAAGCGCTCGCCTGGACCGCCGTTTGGTTCTCGGTGGCAATGCTATTTGCGGCCGGCCTGCACCCGCTGCGCGGCCCGAAGGAGTCCCTGGAATTCCTTACCGGCTATCTTATTGAGTTATCCCTTTCGATGGACAATGTCTTTGTGATTGCCCTCATCTTTGCGTATTTCCAGATCCCCGGCCAATACCAGCATCGGGTGTTATTCTGGGGCATCGTGGGCGCGCTGATCATGCGCGGGCTGATGATCGGGGCAGGCGCGGTGCTCATCTCGTGGTTGCATTGGATTCTATACGTGCTTGGCGCCTTCGTCCTTTTCACCGGCGTCAAGATGCTCTTCGTCAAGACCGAGGTCCACCCGGAGAAGAACCGGGTCGTCAAGTGGGTACGAAAGGTCTACCCGGTCACCACCCAATTGGACGGGCAGAAATTCGTAACCATCTGGAAGGGGCGCAAGGCGCTCACCCCCCTGGCCCTCGTGCTGGTAATGGTTGAAACGACGGATCTCATTTTCGCACTGGATTCCATCCCCGCCATCTTTGCGGTGACCACCAAGCCCTTCATTGTCTTCACCTCCAATGTGTTTGCGATTCTGGGTTTGCGTTCGCTGTATTTCGTGCTGGCGGGTGCCCTCGACTACTTCCGCTATTTGAAAGTTGGCCTGTCACTGGTGCTTGTGTTTATCGGTATCAAGATGCTGCTCGACCCGCACGGAGGCCACGAGCGCTGGTTTCAAGTAGAAATCCCCATTACCGTTTCACTGCTGGTGGTCGGTGGGATCATTTTGATTTCCATCATCCTCTCGCTCACCGTCGGTCGTCAGAAGAAGAGCAAAGCCTGACCATGAAGTTCCGCTGGTCACTGGCGTCTCCCCAGCCTCGCCTGGCAGCGCAGTTGGCGGACGCGCTGCGGATTCCCCCACTCCTCGCCCAATGCCTGCTCAACCGCGGCTTGACCGAGCCAAATGCCGGCGCCGCCTTCCTCCAGCCTCGCCTCAGGCAACTGGCTGATCCATTCCTGCTTCCCCAGATGGGCGCAGCCGTAGAGCGGCTACTTCAGGCCCGCCTCCGCAACGAGCCGCTAGTCATCTTCGGTGATTACGATGTGGACGGTGTCACTTCCACCGCCCTGCTCATGGAGGTGCTCGGCGCACTCGGCTGCCAAGTCCGCTATTACCTGCCCCATCGCATGGAGGAAGGCTACGGTTTGAGCCAGGAAGCCGTGGACAAGTGCCTGGCGCAATCCCCCACCTCGCTATTGCTGGCTGTGGATTGCGGGTCAACCGCCTCCTCTGTCATCGCCGCACTTCGCCAGCGGGGCGTGGATGTCATCGTCCTCGACCATCACCAGGTGGGCTCCCCTACCCCTGCCGCCGTTGCCTTGGTCAATCCCCAACTCGCGCTACCCTCTCCCTCAGCTGACACTCGGCAGACCCCACCAATCAACCCATGCGGTTCAATTGAGACATGCGGCTCTTTTACCGAGTTGTGCTCGGTGGGACTCGCCTTCAAGCTCGCCCACGCCCTGCTCAAACGCGCCCGCGAAACCGGCTTGCCTGGCGCGTCAGCTTTGGACCTGCGCCCCCTCCTTGACCTGGTCGCCTTGGGAACCATCGCGGACGTTGTTCCGCTGACCGGCGAAAATCGCATCCTGGCATCCGTTGGCCTCGAACGCCTGAACACCACCCAACGCCCCGGTCTGGCGGCCCTGAAAAAAGTCGCTCAATCCCCTGCCCGGCTCGGCACTTACGAAGTTGGCTTCCAGCTCGCCCCCCGCCTCAATGCCGCTGGCCGACTGGAAACCGCCGAGGAGGCGCTGCGCCTGCTTCTGGCGCGCGATCTGGCCGAGGCCTTGCCTATCGCGCAATCTCTTGATACCTGCAACCACGACCGCCAGAAGATCGAGCGGGGCATCGCCGACCAGGTGATTGCCGCTGTGCGCACCCGGTTCAACCCCCAGACCGATTTTGCCATTGTCGAGGGCGATCCGTCGTGGCACATCGGCGTGGTGGGCATTGTTGCCGCCCGCGTCCTCCAGCAGTTTTACCGTCCGACCATCATCCTCGGCGGTGATGGCACGGATTTGCGCGGCTCGGGACGCAGCATCCCCGGGTTTGACCTGGCCGCCGCCCTGCGCGAGTGCGCCGGCCTGCTTCACCGGCAAGGCGGCCACGCGATGGCGGCTGGGCTAAGCCTCCCGTTCGCCAACCTCGACACCTTCCGCGCCCGCTTTAACCAAATCGCCCGCCGCACCCTCAAGCCCGAAGAACTTCAGCCGCCCCTGCGCCTGGATGCTGAGATTGCGTTCGCGGAACTGGATTTGGAGTGCCTTGCGGCCATCGACCGGTTGCGCCCCATTGGCCAGGGCAATCCACCCGTGCAGCTCTTGGCACGCGGCCTTAACCAGCAACGCCCTCCGCAACGAATGGGCGCCGAGAAGCAGCACCTCAAGCTCTGGATGACCGATGGCCACACCACCCATGAAGCTGTCTGGTGGGGTGCTGCAAACGAACCGCTGCCAGCCGCCCCCTTTGACCTGGCCTTTGCGCCGCAGATTAACGATTACAATGGCCGCCGCACGATCCAATTAAAAGTCCTCGATTGGCGTCCGGCCCAGTAAACCAATCCCGGCACTACGCGACCCGAAGGCTGCTTGTGGGCATGAATCCGAGTCAGCGCCGGTTTATCTGTTGGACTTCACCAGCGAACGAAGGGTGGCGAGATTGCGGACATCCTCGTGCAAATCATCGGACTTCGGCGTTTCCAGGCACCCCGGGTGGAGCCGAAACCGGGCATCGTTGACAATGTGCCGGAAGGCTGCTTTTCCAATCCTCCCCTGCCCGATGTGCTCATGGCGATCCACTCGCGAGCTCAGCTCGGTCTTGGAGTCGTTTAAGTGGAAGGCGAGGATCTGCCGCATCCCGATCAGCGAGCCAACTTCACGGATCGCTGCATTCCAACCCTTGGGTGTGCGAATATCGTAGCCAGCCGCAAAGAAATGGGCGGTGTCAAGGCACACACCCAGCCGTTCGGGCTTCCTGACTCGATCGAAGATCGCCGCCAGGTGCTCCACACGATTTCCCAGGCACGTCCCCTGCCCCGCTGTGTTCTCCAATGCTATGCGCACGGATGACTTCTTGGTCGCGACGAACACCTCGTCCAGTCCCGCCGCAATCTGTTTAATGCCCGCCGCCTCGCCCGCGCCCAGGTGCGCACCGGGATGCAACACCAAAAATGGGAGCCGGAGATCGGTCGCAAATTCAATTTCCTGAATGAGCGACTGGATGGAGCGGTCGCGGTTCTGCGACGCCGGCGCGCCGAGGTTAATGAGGTAACCGGCATGGCCAAAGACACAAGCGAGGTGGCTCGCAGTCAACTCCTTCGCATACGAGGAGAGATCGTTTCGCGCAAACGGTTTGCCGAACCATTGCATGTTGTTCTTGACGAACACCTGGCACACATGACCGCCGATTGTTCTGCATCGCTGCAAAGCTTTCCAAATCCCACCAGCCGTTGAACAATGGGCTCCGAATAACATCCTGCTATCATTGCACTCTTCGACAGACTGAGCCATCACAATACATGGGTCTGGCGCAGTGCGGTGCGATTCAGACGCTGCTTTAAGGGCAGGCAACATGGCACGCCAGCCTCTGAATCTGAAGGGTTTTACAAATCCTGCCGAAGTCGCGCTGAACTCATCGCGAGACTGTTCCAACCCAACCGGCTCCAGTGCCTGAACTGACTGGCATGGATGGATAACGCATCCACCTCAAGACAGCGGCCATTGACTTGTGTGTGCGAATCCGCGATGCAGAAGGTATGTCCACTGGTGGGGGATGCAGAAACGGCTCCTTACCCGGCATCTGATGCTACCAATGACGCTTACAGCATCTCGGGACTACACAGCAGTTGCGCGACGCGGGCCAGCAAGCGACCGGCAGCGCCGCCGTCCAGGACGCGATGATCGAAGCTCAGCGTCAAGTTAGCTTCCATCACCGGCACGAACTGGCCTGTCGCAACGTCCCAATTAGGCATCCGGCGGGCTGCGCCCATCCCCAGCACCAAAGTTTGCTCCGGTAGAGGAATCGGCGTGGCCCACGTCAGTCCGAAGGTGCCGAAGTTGGTGACCGTGGCGATGGACCCGCCCGTAGCCTCGGCCGGCAGTTTGCGCTGGCGCGCCAACTCAACCAATTCATCGTAGTGTTGGACCAGGTCCTTGAGCAGCCTTTCATCCGCGTTGCGGATCACCGGAACCAGCACCCCTTCTTCCGCCTCGACGGCAAAGCCGACATCAATCGCGGTTGGATGGACGATTTTGTTGCCAATAAGCCGCCCGGCGGGAGCACTGTTCTCCGCCAGTGCCAGAGCCAGGGCGCGCAACGCATAGAGCGCAGGACCAGGCTTCGGCTCACATGTCCTGCGATGCTTCAGGAGTGCATCAAAGCATGCGGGCAGCGCGACCGTCGCCAGGGGGCGAGTCCAACTGCGCCGCATGGCATCCGCGACAGCCACACGCATGGAGGAGGCCTGACTCAGTCTATGCTTCTCCAGGTTGGCAATAAACTTCTCAAAGTCCTGGATAGTCACGCGCCCGGCCGCGCCGCTGCCGGGAAGACCGGCCATATCCGCAGCGCCCAGGCCCAACTCCATCATGCGTGCTTTCATGCGCGGGGACATGAAGCTGGCGCCGGAGGTATTCGCCGGAACCGGGAGGCCGCGTACCGTCGGCTCGACACGCTTTTGCCCGCTGCCAGCTTGGGCCCTGCTCGCGGACACGGCGTCCTCGGTCTCGTCGTCTTCCTGTAGGGACGGCGAGGTATCCAGGCCCAAGCGTGCGGCATCCCCCTGACTGGCTTGCAAGTAACCCAGCACTGTGCCAACGGGATAGCTCTCACCCAACTTCACCAAAAACCGCTCCACCCGTCCCGGACACGGGGAAGCCACGTTCATGGTCGCTTTGCTTGTTTCAACTTCAATGATGTCCTCATCCGTTTGCACTTGCTGGCCGACCGGGACGAGCAGGTTGACTACCGTGGCTTCAGCGATGGACTCGCCGAGTTGGGGCATGATGATAGGGATTGAGGGCATGGAAATCAGGCTGCGGGGGTGGAATGATGAACTGACGGAGGAGTGGTATCACGGAGTGATGGGGCCATGGAGTGGCGGGAGAACCGGTGCAACCAGCGTCGAAACCAATCAACGGACCAGCACTCCGGCGCTACAGTTCTCCAATTCGCCATTTCGATCTTCATAGTTGCAGCAGCCGTCGAGCGGCGGCGGCTACGCTGCCCGCCGTCGGACGATGGGCTGCCCAGAGATTCGGATGATACGGGACCGGCGTGTCCTTGGCGTTAAGCCGCTGTGGCGGCGCGTCCAAGAGACCAAAGCCCTCGCTGGCAACCCGCGCGATCACCTCCGCCGTCACGCCGCCCCACGGCCACGCCTCACCGATGCAAAGCAGGCGACCCGTGCGCGCAACTGAAGCCATCACCGTATCCGTATCCAGAGGCTTCACTGAGCGCAGGTCCACGACCTCAAGCTCGGTGCCTTCCGACGCCAACTCATCCGCCACGACCAGCGCCTCGTGGACCATGGCGCTATAGGCCACAATGGTCAGGTCGCGTCCCGCCCGTGCGATCCGCGCCTTACCAGTCGGCATGGCCTCAAGGGGCAGTTGTTCTGCCTTCAAGTGGTAATAGAGATACTTGTGCTCGCAGAATATGACCGGATCGTCAATCGCCACCGCTTCGAGCAGCATACTGTAGGCATCCTCCACCGTGGCGGGAGTCATGACCACCAGCCCCGGGTAATGTGCGTAGATCGCCTCCATGCTCTGGCTGTGAAACGGGCCGCTGCCGGAAGTGCCGCCACAGGGCAGCCGCACTGTAATCGGGCAGGGCACCTTCGTCCGCCAATACAGTGTCGCCGCCTGATTGACGATCTGGTTGAAGGCGGGCGTGGAAAAGTCAGCGAACTGAACTTCGATGATGGGCCGCATCCCCTGGATGGCTGCTCCCACTGCAAGTCCGAGCATGGCATCCTCACTGATAGGCGAGTCAATCACGCGCCCGGGGAACCTCTGCGCCAGGTTCTTCGTCGCCTTGAAGGCGCCGCCGAAAGCACCCACGTCCTGCCCGTAGATGAAAACGCGCGCGTCGTCGGCCAGCGCCCGCGCTTGCGCCTCCCGAATTGCATCAAGATAGGTAATTCTCATCTCTTGATCAAACCGGGTCGTGCCCTTCGCTCAGGTGCTTCGAGGCCAGCGCACACCAGTCCTCCCTGTAGGGATCCGGCCCCGGTTCCCGTTGGACTTTGGCAACGCTCTCCTCAACCTTTTCCACCGCCTCCCGGCGCCAGGCAGCAAGCATCGGGGCGTCCGCCCAGCGGTTCTCGATCAAGCAGTTCTCGGCCAATTTGAGGCAATCCCGCCCGACCGGGGATTGCTTCAACTTCGGATCAATGTAGCCGGCGTCGTCATGCTCGCCGTGACCGCAAAGGCGCAGCAAGCTGGCGACGACCAATTGCGGCCCCTGGCCCCTCCGCGCCTGGCTAACCGCCTCGCCTACCACCTTGAGACAGGCGGACAGGTCGGTCCCGTCCACGTCCTGTCCCTGAATGCCGTAGCCCCCAGCCTTGTCCAGCAGCGAGCGACAGGCGAATTGGCGATCCGTAGGTGTGGAGTACGCGTATTGGTTGTTGGCGACAACCAACACGAGTGGCAGCTTCTCTACGGCAGCCTGGTTTACCGCCTCATGGAAGGCGCCGGTAGAAGTCGCGCCGTCCCCAATGCAGGCGGCGCCAACCGTTCCTCCGACGCCCTTCATCCGGTGGGCTAGCAGGGCGCCATTTACCACGGATATCATAGCGCCCAGATGGCTAATCATGACAAACAGTCCTTCCCTAGGCCGGCCTCGATGGATGTTGCCGTCACGCGCACGCATCGGGCCCAAAGGCGATCCCAGGTAGGTCCGCACCGCATCCAGAATTGGCTCTCCGAAAGCCAACCGCCCAGCCCCGTCGCGAATGAGCGGTGCAAAGATGTCTCCCTTGCGCAAGGCCAGCCCAACCGAAACGCTCAACGCCTCCTGTCCGCGTCCGAGGAAGACCCCGCCATGGATCTTGCCCATGCGATACAGGCTGGCAAATTTGTCGTCAAGGATGCGCGCGAGCAACATCAAACGATATGCTCGCACGTACGTCTCACGAAATGAGGAGGTCTCGTCAACCGCACTGTGGTTGAGCAGAGCGTGAACCATGCGCGGCAATTTACCCGCCCGGACGCCACCGTGGCAATTGTTTCTTTGCATGTCCTGAAACCCGACATGCTTGTCTTGTTGCAGGTCAGCGCCGGCCATGTGATGGTGCGTATCGCCCAAACACAGTTCCGGCGCACTCCGGAAGCCGCTGCCTCTTCGCGACATCGCCGGAAAGAAGAATCAAGTTGGTTCCAGGAGGGGATTGGTGTTGAATGTGCTTGGTAGATGCCAAGTTGCTGCCAATCGAACTTAGCAAGTCACCATTTACTGTGAACGTTAGACGATGAATCCGCCCGCAGCCCACGTCTTGTTGATCGAGGATGATCCGCAAATGCCGGAGGTGCTGTCTGGTTTGTTGCATGGCGACCACATAGACCTGGCCCTGGCACAGGACGCAGCGACCGGTTTGGCGCTGGCACGGGAGAAACGGTTCGACGTGATTCTGCTGGACCTGGGTCTGCCGGACGTCAACGGCTTCGAACTCTTGCGGCAGCTCAAGGAGTCCCCGGAAACGCAATCCGTGCCTGTGATCGTCCTAACCGCCTGGAACAGCACCACGGATAAGCTGCGAGGATTCGAACTGGGCGCAGTGGATTACTTGACCAAACCTTTTGAGCCCGCCGAACTGCGAGCCCGTCTGCGCGCGGTCCTGCGCGCCAAACTTCTGCAAGACGAGCTGACGCAGACCAACCGCGAGCTGCTGACGGCCCGCGTGGCCGCGGAGGGTGCGGCGCGTGCTAAGGCGGCGTTTCTGGCCAACATGAGCCACGAAATCCGCACCCCTATGAACGGGATAATTGCGCTCTCGGGCCTGCTGCTGGAAACCCAACTCACCAACGAGCAGCGGGGATACCTGGAGACAGTCTATTCCAGCAGCGAATCGTTGCTGACAATCATCAATGACATTCTCGACTTCTCGAAAATCGAATCCGGCAAGCTCGAATTGGAGAACCAGCCGTTCGACGTTCGTGCCGCCATCGAAGACGCACTGGACCTGCTAGCCCCCCAGGCGGCGGCAAAGCAGTTGGAGTTAGCATACCAAATGCACGAGAGCATCCCGGCGCGACTGTGCGGCGATGTCACGCGGCTCCGGCAAGTGCTCGTCAACCTGCTCAGCAATGGGGTCAAGTTCACCGCTGCTGGAGAGGTCGAGCTAGTGGTTGAGGTCATTGCCGTGCCGAACCAAACCGACACCAAGGTTGGACTGTGGCAGCTTCATTTCCTGGTGCGCGATACAGGTATTGGTATTCCCGTGGACCGGTTGGCCCGCCTTTTCCAGTCGTTCAGCCAGGCGGACGCCTCGATCACCCACCACTACGGCGGCACCGGCCTGGGGTTGGCCATCAGCAAACGGTTGGTCGAGGCGATGGGCGGCAAGATGTGGGTCGAAAGCGTACCGCAAAAAGGGTCAACCTTCCATTTCACCCTGCCTTTGCAGGCGGCCCCTGACGCGCCACGTCTGACGCCCAAACAGCCACAACCACATTTAACCGATACCCGCGTCTTGATCGTAGATGACAACGCGACCAGCTGCCGATTCCTTACGTCACAAGCAAGAAATTGGGGAATGCAGGCGCGCGCCACGCAGAAACCGTCTCAAGCCTTGGAATGGGTGCAGGCGGGCGAGAGCTTCGATTTGGCTATCATTGACCTGCAAATGCCCGGCATGGACGGAATTGCATTGGCGGGCGAAATCCGCAAGCTGCCGGGCGGGAGCGCCCTGCCACTTGTCTTGTTGACAACGGTGGGAGTCCATTCAGATTATCCGGAAAGTGCCAGAGCTTTATTTGCAGGCTCACTAAACAAACCAATCAAGCTCAGCCAACTTCACGAAATTGTGCTTCGGATTATCTCCGGCTCAAAGCCCACGATACCCAAAGCCGCTGCCGTCAGCACCAATATCGAATCATCCCTCGCCTGCCGGTTGCCCTTGCGTGTGCTGCTCTGCGATGACAACGTCGTCAATCAAAAGGTGGCCATGCGGCTGCTCCAGCAGATGGGCTACCGATCCGACCTGGCATCCAACGGCTTGGAGGCCCTGGCGGCGCTCGACCGGCAGCCGTATGACCTGATCTTCATGGACGTAATGATGCCCGAAATGGATGGATTGGAAGCGACGCGCCTTATTCGCAAGCGGCAGACGCAGCCAGCGCGGTTTCCCAATTACAAGTCCCCGCTAGTCATCGTTGCCATGACCGCCAGCGCGATGCAAGGTGACCGCGAAAAGTGCCTGGCAGCGGGTATGGACGACTACGTCGCCAAGCCCGTGCGGTTGGATGATGTTCGCGCAATCGTGGAACGCTGGGCAGCCGTAGCAGGCAAGACTGAGGCGCCGGCAAGCCCGCCCTCCCCCACGGTTGAGAACGATTCCGCCAAGCCAGACAACGCGCCGGTTGACATGGCACGGCTGCTCGATTTTACGGACGGCGACCTGGACAGTGTGCGCGAGCTTGTGACTCTTTACCTCACTCAGACCAGCGAACAACTACAACAACTGGAGAAAGCGGTTCAGGCCGGCAAGCCCGAAGAAGTGCGCCGACTCGCCCATAGTTGCGCTGGCGCGAGTGCCACTTGCGGCATCCGACGGTTAGTGCCGCTGTTGCGTGAACTGGAGCGGCGGGGCGTTGAAAACACGCTTGCCAATGCCGCCGACCTTTCCCATCAGGCCGGCGAGGAATTTCAATGTGTCCGTGACTTTCTAGAGACCTATTTAGCCAACCATTCGAACCTCGCCACGAAGCCCTGAGGATGGAGTAGGCAGTAATCTAGATGACAACCAGATATCGGCCGAGATCTATGAAGCCCTCTTGCGCTGTGCAGCGGTTTACACGATGGAGAGGGCGCAGATCAAGTCGGTTGCAGTGGAGGACCCGTCCGTAGCTTGCGTGGCCCAGAACCGGTCAAATCTGGTCTTCTTCGAAATTGACTTGCCCGCCTTCTATTCATGTAGTTGCCGGTCAAAGCCCTGGTTCATGTGCTCCAGACTCGGCTTCAGGCTGCGACGTGAGATCCGGGCACTGGACGCTGGCATACCTTTTTGACATTCCCATCATCAATTACTAATCTTTGCCCATGGAAGCATTGCACGCTCCCTGGCGGATAGAATACATCCTCGCGCCCAAACCCGCGGCCGGCGAGAGCCTGTTTGCTCGCATTGGCCAATCCAACGATGACGAGGCGAATCATGTCATCGCGCGCGACCGCACCTGCTACGCCGTGCTGAACACCTATCCCTACACCGGCGGGCATCTGCTGATCGTGCCCTACAGGCAAGCACCGGATTTGAACGGGTTGACGAACGCAGAACTGGCAGACTTAATGATATTGACACGGCGCTGCCAAAACGCGCTGAGCAAGGTGATGAAGCCGGATGGATTCAATATCGGAATCAACTTGGGCAAGGTGGCAGGGGCGGGGGTTGAGGGCCACGTGCACATCCACCTTGTGCCGCGCTGGCAGGGTGACACGAACTTCATGCCCATTCTGGCGAATACCGTTGTGGTGCCAGAAGCCCTGCGCGACCTGGCCGCCAAGCTCCGGAAAGCTCTGGCCAGCGATTAGCTGTTCGCTTCTCATGCTATCCAGGTCTGACACTGTTCCAGTTTCCTCGACACGGTTGCTCCCCTGCTCGCCCCCGAAACCCGCTACTGGTCCCGCTCCTCGCAGTTAGCCATGGCCACTGAAACACTTCACTTCGAAAACGCCCGCATCGCGCAACAACTCTACAACAACGACCCTCGCAACCTGCAGGCGCTCGAGCATCAACTCGGCGTCAAAGCCACCTCCCGCGAAGGCTGGATCAAATTGGAGGGCGCGGCCGAGGCCATGGACCGTGCCAAGCACCTGTTTCTGCTGCTAGAAAATTCGCTGCAAGCTGGCGCGCCGATTCGCAACCGCGAATTCTCGCACGCCCTGAACATCGTCAAACACGAAGGTGTGCCGATGCTCAAAGACATCCTGAGCGACCGTATTCAGACTTCGGAGAAGAAGTCGAGCGTAACGGCCAAAACGGTAGGGCAGAAGCGGTATCTGGATGCGATCCGGCGCCACGATGTGACGATCGGCGTTGGCCCGGCTGGCACAGGCAAGACCTACCTGGCGGTCGCGCTGGCACTGACCTCTTTGCGCGAAGGCCGAGTTTCGCGCATCATCTTGACCCGACCTGCGGTCGAAGCGGGCGAAGCGCTGGGCTTTCTGCCCGGGGACCTTTACGAGAAGATCATGCCTTACTTGCGCCCGCTACACGACGCTTTGCACGACATGCTCCCGGCCGAGGAAATCCAGAAGCACACCGAGCGGGGCGTTATCGAAATCGCGCCCCTTGCCTATATGCGCGGGCGCACACTGAACAACGCTTTCATCATTCTGGATGAGGCGCAGAATTCAACCACCGAGCAGATGTTCATGTTCCTAACGCGGCTGGGCATCAACTCCAAAGCGGTGATTACCGGTGACGAAACGCAGATTGACCTGCCAATGCACAAGAAGTCCGGCTTGCTTGAGGCGCACCGCGCCCTGAAACACATCGAAGGCATCGCAATTGTGGAGTTCACCAAGAGGGATGTCGTGCGGCATCCCCTGGTGCAACGGATTATCACCGCCTACGAAACGCACCGCGGCCAGAAGCCGCCTACCTCGCATGAGGAGACGGCGTGACCGGCCGGGCGCGGCGCGCAGCACCGCGACTGTGCCGTGCGCCCGCTGCGGGCTGGGATGTCAAAGGTTGGTGACGTTGCGCAACCGGCAGCGTAGTCGTGGCATAAACATGCGTCTACTCCGGCAAATTGTGCATGAACTGCTCCAGAGAAAGTCGCCAGATGGCAATCTCAATCTGGGCGTCTATCTCGTGGCCGATGCCGAGATGACCCGGCTCAACGAGACTTTCCTGCACCACAAAGGATCGACCGACGTAATCACCTTCGACTATGCCGAAGAGGCGCGACCACCGTCTCCAGTGCCCAACTCCCTTCGTCTGGTTCACGGTGAGGTCTTTGTTTGTGTGGATGAAGCGCTGTCGCAAGCCAGCCGGTTTCATGTCAGCTGGCAGAACGAACTTGTCCGCTACATCGTTCATGGTGTGCTGCACCTCCTCGGCTACGACGACCGCCACCATCGCGCCCGCCGCACGATGAAACTTGCGGAGAACGCAATGGTCCGCCAGTTGGCCCGCGAGTTTGACTTCCGCCGTATCGGCTTCCGACCAGCGAATCCCCTCAAACTATAGTTTATTTCCCTGCTTGCGCCGTCCCCACCAATGCGGCCGGATCGGTTAGCCCTCAAAGTGTCAAGTTATGTGGCAGCAAAGCTGCTTCCGCAGGCATCAAAATGACTATGCGGACATCCTATCTGGCATCAAATCAGCTCCCGCGTCGCTCCGGCATGCTAGTCTGGTTGCTGGTCGGCGGGCTAATGGCTGGTTCCGTGGCGGCAGCGACACTACCCTTCAATGATGATTTTGAGGACGGCCTGGGCAATTGGTCCCCGGGCGGCGCGTGGGGTGCGACCACGGCGCGCTATGGTTCGCCGGGTCACGCCGCTACCGACAGTCCCGGCTCCTTCTACACGAACAATACTGACGCCGCGCTGGCACTCACAGTGTCGTTGGACCTCACGAGCGCGACCCGCCCGGGCCTGAGCTTCCAGCACTCCTACGCTCTGGAAGCGAATTACGACTTCGGTTACATCGAAGCCTCCACCGATGGGGGTAACACCTGGCTCGCGCCAGCCCTGAAGGCCTACACGGGCAACCTCGGCGCGATGTCTCGCGAACAGTTGGACCTGTCGCATTACGCGGGAGCGACCGATTTCCGGATCCGGTTCCGCCTGACCACGGACTCGTCGGTGGTGATGGATGGCTGGTATGTGGACGATGTGCACGTGGCCGAGACACCCGCAGCAGTGACGCTGTGGGCCACCCAAACAAATCGCAATTCCGTGGTTCTGGCATGGGAACAGGCAGCCGCGCCGGGATTTGCTGGTTACCGCCTCTATCGCTCGCTCACATCCGGGGTGGATTGGCATTCCGCGCGGCTCGTCGCCGAGATCAGCGGCCACGCGACCACGAGCGTCACGGACATTGCCGTCAGCCCAAAGACTCGTTACTACTACCGCCTCGGAGTCGTGAACACGGACGGAATGCTCACCTTGGGGAATGAGTGTGTGGTGACCACGCTGCCGGGCATGGACTACCCGTTCCTGGACAACGGCGAGAGCGGCACGGCGACTTGGATCGCCGACACGCCGTGGGGGTTGAGCGACGAGGACGTGATTTCGCCCACGCACTGCTGGTCCGATTCTCCCGGCACCAACTACGCCAACGGCATCACCTCGCAATCGCTTACACTCTCAGCCCCGCTGTTCCTGACCGGCTACGCCACCGTGCCAGTCCTTTCGTTTAGCCATCGGTACGACTTCGCGTCCGGGGACTCGGGTAACGTCGAAGTCTCACTCAACAACGGCGCGGACTGGACGTCACTGGCAAGTTTCACCGGTAGTGTATCCAACGTATGGAGACACGCCCGCTTCAGCCTGGCCGACTACACCAACGCCCCATCGGTCCTGCTGCGCTTCCGGGTCACCACCGACACCTCCGGGCAGGCTGATGGCTGGCACCTGGACAACATTTCAGTTGCCCAATCGCCCGCAGTAGTTAACGCGCCGGTGCTCGATCAGGTCACATCCCATACCATCCGTGTCAGTTGGCCGGCCAGCAACGAACCTCTGTTTTCGCACTACGCTGTGTTACGTTCCACAGCCCCTGGAGTGGGCATCAACTCCACCCTCGTGACGACCCTCCCCGACCAAAACACCACCACCTTCATCGACACCAATCTCGCACTGGACACGGTCTACTATTACCGCATCTATGCGGTCAATTCATACGGCGCTTTCTCGCCCGACAGCCTCACTGAGAGCAGTGCCCGCACGCTGAACAACCCGCTACCCTTCAGCGATGGTTTTGAAGGAACGCTGGAAGGCTGGAACCTCGCCGGGAGTTGGGGGCCGGCAACCAACGAGGTCCACTCCGGCCGAGCCTGCCTCTCTGATTCGCCCGGTTTCAACTACACCAACTCCTCCGACAGTTACGCTTTGACCGCCGTGGATTTGACGGGGGCAGTCTGGCCGGTGTTGAGGTTCTGGGATCGGTATCGGCTGGCGGACAACGACTGGGCGCGGCTGGAGGTTTCGACCGACGGCAACAGTTGGACCCCGCTCTATGGCGCAGCGGGCATCCGCACCGAGTGGGCCGAACAGACCATTGACCTCTCGCCTTACAAGAACCAGAGCAACTTGCGCATCCGCTTTCACGTCTGGACCGATGGGAGCACGACTGAGGACGGCTGGAGCATAGATGATCTGGTGGTGACGGAGCACACACCGGCGGTTATTGCCCTGCCCTTCTACGAGACCTTCGAGGCGGGGCTGACCAACTGGCTCCACTCCGCGTGGGCGCTGGACACCAACGGGGCCTATGGGGGCAGTTATGCGGTGCGGGACACGCCCACGGGGCGGATGAACCCCGACACGACCTATTGGCTGGGGCTGGGGGCTAACCTGAACCTGAGCAACACCGTCAATCCGCAACTGGTGTTCTGGCTCAAGGGACAGTTGTGGTATCGGTCGCGGTTCCGGGTGCAATATTCCACGGATGCCGGGCTCAACTGGGGTGATCTCTATGGGCTTAATTATGACTGGAACCAGGACTGGACCCGGGTGCAGGTGTCGCTGCAGAGCCTGGTCAACCAGACGGTGCGGCTGCGCTTTGCCACCTGGAACGAGTACAGCAGCGCCCCCGCCCAGGACCTCTGGATAGACAACCTCGCCCTCGAGGAGATGCCCGCGGCGGTCACACTTGAAACGCTCACGCCGGGGCTGCGCTCGGTGGATCTGGCCTGGACGGCCTCGACCCTGGGGGCGGCCTTCAAACGCACCGAGGTGTATCGGGCGACGCATGCCACCGTAACCCTGAGCGACACCCTGATCGGTACCTTCACCGATCCGGCGGCGACCAACCTCACCGATACCGGCCTGTCGATCGGGGCGACGTATTACTACCGGGTGTTCACGGTGGACACCAACGACGTCTACAGCCCGTCCAACGAGCGGTCCACCACCACGGTGCCGGTGCCCTGGCCGCTGGCCGACGCGATGGAAACGACCGACCAGTGGGTAACAACGGGCACTTGGGGCACTGGCGCCAACGGCCGCAACGGAGGCTGCCTGAGCGATTCGCCCGTGGGCGATTATGCCAATTCCACCGACAGCTACGCGTTGAGCGCGGTGAATCTGGTGGGCACGACCTGGCCGGTGTTGAAGTTTTGGGATCGGTATCGGCTGGCGGACAACGACTGGGCGCGGCTGGAGGTTTCGACCGACGGCAACAGTTGGACCCCGCTCTATGGCGCAGCGGGCATCCGCACCGAGTGGGCCGAACAGACCATTGACCTCTCGCCTTACAAGAACCAGAGCAACTTGCGCATCCGCTTTCACGTCTGGACCGATGGGAGCACGACTGAGGACGGCTGGAGCATAGATGATCTGGTGGTGACGGAGCACACACCGGCGGTTATTGCCCTGCCCTTCTACGAGACCTTCGAGGCGGGGCTGACCAACTGGCTCCACTCCGCGTGGGCGCTGGACACCAACGGGGCCTATGGGGGCAGTTATGCGGTGCGGGACACGCCCACGGGGCGGATGAACCCCGACACGACCTATTGGCTGGGGCTGGGGGCTAACCTGAACCTGAGCAACACCGTCAATCCGCAACTGGTGTTCTGGCTCAAGGGACAGTTGTGGTATCGGTCGCGGTTCCGGGTGCAATATTCCACGGATGCCGGGCTCAACTGGGGTGATCTCTATGGGCTTAATTATGACTGGAACCAGGACTGGACCCGGGTGCAGGTGTCGCTGCAGAGCCTGGTCAACCAGACGGTGCGGCTGCGCTTTGCCACCTGGAACGAGTACAGCAGCGCCCCCGCCCAGGACCTCTGGATAGACAACCTCGCCCTCGAGGAATCGCCGCTCCCGGTAACGCTCAATCCGCTGGATGAAATCACGTCGGCTACGATGCGCCTGAATTGGACCGAGGCGGCCATTGGCAACTTCAAGGCATACCGCGTTTACCGGTCGGAGTCGTCGGGCGTCAGCGAAAGCTCGACGCTGCTGGCGGTGTTCACGAATCGCGCGGCGACCACGTTCACCGACAGCAACCTGGTGGCGCGCAAGACCTACTATTATCGCGTCTATCTCTACAACCAGTACGATGATGGCGTCGGCTCCAATCAGTCTTCCGCGACGACCGCCGGCGTGAGCATGCCGTGGACGGCCAACTTCGAGACCAACCAGCCGGGCTGGACGTTCACCGGCACCTGGACACTCTGGCCGGGAGCGGGGCGGAACGGTTCCGCCGGGCTGGTAGATTCGCCGGGCGATTACGCCAACAGTTCCTCCCACTACGCCCAGTTCGCCGTGGACCTGCGTAACAACGTCTGGCCAGTCCTGCGCTTCTGGGACCGGCACATCATCGCCAACGCGGACTGGGGACGGGTGTTTGTATCCGGCGATGCCGGCGGGAGTTGGACCCGGGTCTATGGCGTCTCGGAAACGCGCACGAACTGGGCGGAGCAGACGGTGGACCTGTCACCGTGGAAGAACAACAGCCAGGTGTGGGTGCGCTTCCAAATGGACACTGACGGCGGCACGCAGAGCGACGGCTGGTATCTGGACGACGTGTCGCTCGGCGAACACGCGCCCGCGCCGGCAGCCTATCCATTCTATGAGAACTTCGAGACCGGCCTGGACAACTGGCTGCACCCGGTCTGGACCGTGGACACGAACCAGCCGTTCGCCGGGCAATACGCCGTCCGCGACACTGCGTTCCCCTGGCTGCCACCCGATACTCAACTGGCGTTGGTTTTGGGCCGCGAGTTGAACCTGACCAACGCGGTGAACCCGGTGCTGACCTTCCGGCTGGGCGGGCAGCTCTGGTACCGGTCGCGCTTTCGCGCGCAGGCTTCCACCGACGGCGGCATCGCCTGGAACGACCTGATCACCTTGAACTACGATTGGAGTCAGGACTGGACTCGGTTCCAGGCCCCACTCACGAGCTATCTCAACCGCTCGATCAGGCTGCGGTTTATCGTCTGGAGCGAGTATGGCTCTGCCCCGGACCAAGACCTGTTCCTGGACGAGATCGGCATCGGCGAGCCCGCGCCCGGGGCTCCCACCCTGGCGGCACCGGCGAATCTTGCCAGCGTCCCGATCGTACGCCCGACCTTGTCCATAACCAACGCGGTGGATTACCAGGGCGACCCGCTCTCCTACCGGTTCGAGGTCTATGCGGACGCGGCATTATCAACCCTGGTGGCTCAAGTGCCGGTAGTGGCGGCCGGCACCGCAGTCTCAAGCTGGCAAGTGGACACCGACCTGCCCAACAACGCGCAATACTGGTGGCGATGCCAGGCTAGCGACGGCACTAACTCCGGTGCGTGGATGACGACCGCGACGTTCTTCGTCAACGAAATCAACCACCCGCCCGCGGCACCAGTAGTGGCCGGCCCTCCATCCGGCACCTTGGTGACGAACCTCGACGCGTTGTTATTCTGGTTCCCGTCCAGTGGCGATCCCGACGAAGG
Organism: Candidatus Paceibacterota bacterium; assembly: GCA_035452965.1. Classification (NCBI taxonomy): domain Bacteria; kingdom Bacillati; phylum Minisyncoccota; species Minisyncoccota bacterium. Next base: position 24,279 of record DAOTCE010000043.1, read on the forward strand.
CGATCGCGTAACAACCTATCAGCTCCAGGTCGCCGCGGATCCGGACTTCCTTGCCACAGTCATTAACGCCACCAACATTCCGGCAGTGGCAGTGCCGCCCGGAACCAATTGGGTGTTAACCCTTCCGCTCGGTGCCCTGCCCGGCGCCAACGATCTGGTCGAAGGGACGCTCTATCATTGGCGCATCAACGCGCAGGACTTGCGCGGGCTGTGTTCCGACTGGTCCGCGGGCGTGAACACCTTCCAATTTGGCATTGCGCCACCGCGACCAAGCACGATCACGGCATTCCGCTTGAATGCCAGCGGCCAAGTAACGCTGGAATGGACCGGCGGCGCAGGGCAGATGTACGTGGAATTCAGTTACACGCTCAGCCCGCCGCAATGGTATGAGCTGGCCGGGCCGCTAACGGGCACGAGTTGGACCTTCACACCCTTGCCGAACAGCCAATCGGGATTCTACCGGGTGCGGAGCCGATAGGCCTCGCTTTCCCTTGAGGAACAACCGATGCCTGCCTAAGTTGGCGGGTAATGAAGAGTCTTCTCGCGCGCTGGCAGGCCAATTTCTGGGCAGGGCTGGTGATCGTCCTGCCTGCGGTGATATCCCTGGCCGTGCTTCGGTGGCTGTTCGGCACAGTGGCCAACATCACCGACACCCTGCTGATCTTCCTTCCTGCCACGCTGACGCATCAGAGCGGCGGCTACGGTCCGATGTACTGGTATTGGAGCCTGGTGGCACTGCTGCTGGCCATCCTTCTTATCGGCGTCGTCGGCCTGCTGGCGCGCAATTACTTTGGCCGCAAGATCATCGAGTGGGTGGACCTGGCGCTGTTGCGCATTCCGTTGCTTAACAAGATTTACAGCGCCACCAAGCAGGTAAACGACGCTTTCTCCACCTCCAGCAAGACTGCATTTCGCACCGTGGTGCTGGTGGAATTCCCGCATCCGGGCACATGGACGATTGGTTTCGTCACCAGCGAGCAGCAGCAAGAGGTGCGGGCGAAGACGGGCCAGAGCGTCGTCTGCGTTTTTGTGCCGGCCACCCCCAACCCGACCTCAGGCTTCCTGTTGATGGTGCCGGAGGCCAAGGTCATCAAGCTGGACATATCGGTGGCGGCGGCCATTAAGTACATCGTCAGCCTGGGGGCGATTCTGCCTGAATCCTCTCCATCCTTGCGGCGGGCGGACAACAGCCTGCCGGTGGAAACGAGCGGGTTGTCAAACCCGCACCTGCGATGAATGAAACTGCCACGGGACTGGTTTTCCGCACCTGGCCGCTTACCGAGACGAGCCTGATAGTGCACTGGCTCACGCCCAGCCTCGGCCGCCTGGCCACGGTGGCCAAGGGCGCGCGCCGGGTGAAGTCTCCGTTCCACGGCAAGCTGGATTTGTTCTATCTGGCGGACTTCAGCTTCAACCGCAGCCGACGTTCCGACCTGCACACGCTGCGCGAGGTGACGTTGCGTGACACCCACCGCGGCCTGCGCCAGGACCTGGGGCTGCTCCGCCAGGCGTCTTACTGCGCTGCCTTGGTCGAACGCGCCACCGAAACCGAGACGCCTCTGCCCAAGGTCTTTGAACTGATGCTCGGGCTTCTGCGGTATCTGGAGGCCCAAGCGCCCCAACCACAGACCGTTCTGGCTTTTGAGTCGAAGCTGTTGACGGAGCTGGGGCTCCAGCCCGACCTAGCCCGGAGCCAACTGAGTACGAGTGCGCGGCAGGTCATGAGCGCCCTGGCCGACGGCGACTGGCCGATGGTGGGCCGACTGACGCTAAACCAAGGACAGCTCAGGGAGGCGAAAGAGTTCCTGCAGGGCTTTCTCGCCTACCACATCGGGAGACCCGTCAAAGGCCGGACGGAGGCGATCGGGGTGTAGGCCTCGCTTGAAGGTCGCGCGAATGCCGCATTTTAGAGTTTCGACGCGACGAGAATCCCCAGCCCCAGCAGGTAGAACAAGAACATGGCCGCCAGGTACTTGTTGGTCCCCGCGGGCGCACCTTTGAATTCCTTCCAGATGAACACGCCCCAGAACGCGCCGACCATCGTCGCCCCCTGCCCCAGCCCGTAGGCCAGCGCCGCCCCGGCCTTCGTGCTGGCGATAATGCTGAAGGCCATGCCGACGTTCCATATCATCCCGCCCAGTATCCCAATCAGGTGCAGCCGCAGGTTGCCCTTGCTGAAGTAGTCGCCAAACGCCACCGGCGCGCCCGACAGCGGTTTGACCATCATGATGCTGTTCCAGATGAAGTTCGACAGCAACAGACCGCCGGAGAACAGGACAATCGCCGTGTAAGGGCTCAGCTTGCCGGCTTCCAGCGTCTTGGTGGCGGGATCAATGCCGCCCATCGCCTGCGCGACAAAGCTGTAAAACCAGCCCATCAGCAGCCCCGCCGCCACGGAAATCACAATCCCCTTGGTGGGGGCCTTCTGCCCGCCGCTGGCCAGCTTCTTGTAGGCCAGTCCGTCCAGGATGATGGCGATCACAACTCCCGCCACGCCCAGCGCCAGCATCGGCACGTTGCCCTGGTGAGTCGCCATGTAGGTGGTGATCACCCCCAGCACCAGCGCCAGGCCCACCCCCACCGGAAACGCCACCGCCAAACCGGCAATGTCTATGGCCGCCACCAGCAATATGTTGGACAGGTTGAAGATCACGCCGCCCAGGAAGGCCGAGCCGAGCCACTTCGCGTCGGCCTGCTGGAGGTCGGCCAGGAAACCGCGTCCCCCGCTGCCGGTGCTGCCCAGGGTGACGGCCAAGAGGAGCGCCAGCAGCAGCACCCCGATGGCATAGTCCCAGTAGAAAAGCTGAAAGCGCCATTCCTTGGTGGCCAGCTTCTGCGTGTTGGCCCACGACCCCCAACACAGCATGGTGATGATGCACATGACAACGGCGATGGAATAGGATTCGACGATTACCATAGGTTGTGGTCAGGCTGATTCAGTTGTTCGGTTGTTGCGGCAGCAGGTTAGAGGGTAACGTCTCCAGCCGCTTGACCGACTCGCGGATGACCAGGGTGGTGGGGAGCAGGATGCCCCCCTTGCTTTGGCGTTGTGGAGACTGGATCTGGTCAAACAGCAGCTTGACGGCCACCTCGCCCATTTCCGAGTTAGCCTGCGCCACCGTGGTCAAAGGAGTGGCGAGATAAGACGAGTAGGGCGTGTCATCGAAGGAGATAATGGAGACGTCGTCGGGGATGCGACGCTTTTCCTCGGCAAGTGCGCGGATCGCGCCCAGCGCGTTCAGGTTGCTGAGGGCCAAAAGCGCGCGCACGCCCGGCTCGGTGCGCAGCAACAGCTTGGTTTCAATATAGCCGCTCTGCTCGGTAAAGCTGTCTCCCACGATCAGGCTCTCCTCGATCGGGAGGTGGTGCTGCGTCAGCGCTTCCCTGTAACCTCGAACGCGGGATTCGTTGGGAGACGTGCCGCGCAAGCCCTGCAAGCACGCGATGCGACGGTAGCCGCTGGCAATCAACAACTCGGTTGCCTGCTTCGCGCCGGAAACGTTGTCAGAGCTCACATACGGCAAGGGCAGGTCCGGGAAAAAGCGATCCACCAGGACGATGGGTAGCCGGCCGCCGACATATGAGCCCAGGTGTTCAGCAGACTGCCCGGTGGGGCAGAGCACCACCCCTTCGACGCTCCGGCTCTGCAGCAGTACCAGTTCCTGCACCTCCAGCTCCGTGTCGTCCTGGCTGTCGCACAGAATGACCGAGTAGCCGTGCTTGCGGGTTCCGACAATGACCTGGTGGGCGATGCCCGCAAAGAACGGGTTGGAGATGTCCGGGATCACCAGCCCGATCGTGAGGGTCTTTTTAAGGCGCAGACTCCGGGCCAGTTGATTCGGAACGAAGCTGGATTCTTTGGCCAACTTGCGGACGGTGGTTTCGGTCTGCTTGCTGATGCGGTAGCGACTTGCCTGGCCACTCAAAACGCGGGAGATGGTGGTTACCGAGAGACCGGACAGATCGGCGATCCGCTGAAGCGTAGGCTGAATTCGGCCAGGCACAACCGGGGGCTGCGGGCTGGTCTTTTCGTGCATCATTTGGCGCAAAACTGTCTTCTTGTCACCCGAGTGTGGTAGCGAACATGATTACTCCTCTGCCTGTGCGCAACACAATCGTTTGCGCCATGATGCAGTTTCTCAAAGGCATAGTCAACATATTCACTGGCCGTTGGCCGCCCACTCAGCAGCCCACTGATTCCGCCTTGCGACTCCCAATCGAGTCACCAATACCCGATGTAATCGTTCTGCACCGGACTCGGGTTCCAAAAGGTCCAATGCGGGCGCATGAAGGATTGCCTGCGCCACTGAACCGACCCGTCCAGGGCGCCAACGTGCCCACCCTCGGACCGGAGGGAAGTTGGCGGAGGACTCCCGGCCAAATGGCGAAGCCCCCCGGGAGTGTGGGGCGTGACTGTGACATTCGCCTGGTTGTCGAAACTGTCAATGCCGGTGCTGACAATATCTGCCAGCAGGACGGTATAGGGGGTGGCGGGGTCGGTTGTCTTCTTCGGAGAATCCCAAGGCCAGGGAATCGGACCGTAGTTTCCATTCCGAGGTCGCGTATCAATATGGGTGGGCACGCTCCACAGGCAAAAGTACCCAACACGCACCCGGTCTGGCTTGAACCAAAACCACGAACCGATGGGGAGCAGATTGGGACACGACAGACAGTTTGTGCTCATACGAGCGGAGGTGACAAAGTAATCGTAGGAATTGGTCGGCAACCAGACGGCGTGAGTGGACTGGACCCCCGCAGCGGGGTTCCACACAGCGCTGGGGAACCGGTCGGAATTGTCCCCCGCGTACATGATCACCGATAACGAAATCTGCCGCATATTGGACTTGCAGGCCGCCCGGTGCGCCTTTTCTTTGGCTCGGGCCAAGGTTGGAAGAAGCAAGGCAGCCAGAATAGCGATGATCGCTATCACCACCAGCAATTCAATGAGAGTGAACCCGCGCATGCCAGCTATGCGTCTGGAACGCCCGGTTTGAGGGTTGTCTGACCCTGGCTCGCTGGACACGACGATCTTCCGCAGCGGAGAGGAGCCGTGACGGTCAGCGCAAACCATTGTCCTAATGGGCCGGATGATCTGCATACTCGTTAACTTACCTATGTTTCTACACCGAACGGCTTAACGCAATCGTTTGTGCTAATATCCCATCTTCCTGCGCCAGCGTCAACGCTAAAGTGCAACAAACTGACAGAGTATCCGTTCCCCAGCCAGGATGAGTGGCACTGGTGATTGTCGGGCGAAGCTGAGGCCGGGGCAATCATTGCATCGGAGCGTAGGCTTGCAGTTCACCGCAGGAGGAGAACGCCTGCCTGGGATTATCACCGGAAGCTGGTTTGCCGACCACGCGGAGACCGAAGACATGGATCGGCTTGGCCAGCTGGCAGGTGAATCGTTCGCCTCCCTTAAGGCCGGCGGGATTCTCGGCGGTTGTCGCCGGGTAGCCAGCGATTTCACACAGGCGCATCCACGGACCCTTGGCAGTGGACTGGTATTCCAAACGCGGTTTGCCGGCAGCGGCGTCGAACCAGCCGCCATCGTGGAAGGTCTTGCCGTGGGCAAACATCACCCGGTTGACCAGAACCGGCTCCTCGAGTTCCACCCCAAACCAGTCCAGCGGGGCGCGTTTGCCGCTGAAGGTGGCGGCGATGGTCTCGCAGTTGTCGTCAATAATTGAGCCGGCGTTGGGTTTGCGAGAGCGGACTTCGATGCCGTCCATGAGCAGGTTTCTGTCCGGACGTGGCGGCTTGTACGGAAGCCATATCCTGTAGGCGCTGCCGTTGGCGCCGGCATCAGCAAATGGAACCAGGCTGAGGCTCAGCGGTGTGCCTGCTTTCAACGCGCCGGCTGGTTTGCACGTCACGCCGTTGATGCTAAAGACCTCCGCTCCCGGCCACGATTTGAGCGGCTTCGGGGCCGGCCTGGGTGTGAAATGCAGCGCCGCGAGCGTCGGGCCGGACACACCGACGGCGCTCAGCGGGCAGTCCTTGGTTTTCAGCAGCGCTTCATCGGCGGCCAGCACCAGCGGGCCGTAGAGGACCGCCAGGCGGCTCTCGTTCTTGTGGTCGCCCACGACCAGCCGCGGCTCGAGCGTGAGCACCAGCTCGACCTCATCGCCCTGCTTCCATTCGCGGCGCACAGCGGCGTAACCGTCAGGGCTAGGCTCCGCGTTAACCTGCCGGCCATTGACCCGCAACCCGGGGCTCTGGCACCACGCGGGCACGCGCAGCTTGAGGGTGAAGAAATGCTGCGTTTCAGGCGCAAGGCTGATGCGGATTCCGCCGTCGCTGGGATACCTGGTTCTCGTGCGAACGGCCACGGGCGTGCCGTCAAGGAGTCGGAGCTGGGCGGCGCCTTCGTCATACAGGTTGATCACGATGCCCTCGGCATCCGTGCTGAGGGCGAAGGTCGGGATGAGCGCGACGCCGCGCGGCCCGCTGGACAGGCAGCAATGACCTTCGAGGGTGCTGCTATAGGGCTTCTTGCCCTGCATTTGCACATAGTAGCCCCAAGCCGACCCGTCCGGGCATTGGGCGCCGAACAACTGGTTGAGCACCACCTTCTCCAGTTGCTCGGCAAAGCGAGCCTCGCCGGTGAGCCGCAGCAACTGGGCGTTGAACTGCAGCCAGGTGGTCGTGACGCAGGTCTCGCCCACGTTGTTGACGTTGGGCAGGTCGAAGTCGTCGTGGAAGAACTCGCGGTAGCTGGCGGCGCCGGTCAGGTAGAGGCGGTGCTGGACGATGTCCTGCCAGGCGTTGAGGCAGGCGTCCAGGAACTGGCGGTCGCCCACCGTGCGGTAGTATTCGAGGGCGCCGTTGAGACAGGAGAGCATCTCGTAGGCCTTGCCGTTGCCAACCTTGTCCACGCGTTTGGCGCCCAGGAGCGTCGAGACGATCTTCGGGCCGTTGGGCCGTTCCCAGGCGCGAAGGATGTACTTGCAGAAGTCGAGGTAGCGGGTCTCGCCGGTGAGCCGGTAGAGCAGGACCATCGGCTCGAGCACGCTGGTGGGCGCCATGCCCATGTGCTGGCCGGCAGGGATGATGTCCCGCTGGCCGGGCTGGTCGCCAAAGGTGGCGCAAAGCAGGTCGGCCATGCGCCGGCAGGCGGGCAGCGGCCCCATGTTGCCGGTGTAGCGCATGTAAGTGATGAGGCCGATGAGGTTATACTTGTGCGCCCAAACGTCCCAGAGGGTCCAGCGCTCGCTCTCGACGTACGTGCCGAGGTAGCCATCATCAAGCTGGCACTTGACCAGTTCGGCTGCGGTGTAGTCGAGCTTCTCCCGCAGGGCCGAATCGCCGTTGTTGACCCAGGCCAGTGTGGCGGCATGAAGCCACTTGCCAATGTGCTCGCCGTCCCAGATCTGGCGGCCGGGCCGCTTCCGGTAGCCTTCCAGAAGGCGATCGGGGTCCATCTTCACCATGCGGTTATCTGCGTTGGCGGCGACACGCCTGCCGATCCAGCCGCGCAACTGCACACAGTCGGGGGTCTGAAAGTCCTGCCGGTCCGCAATGACGGGCTGGACCTTCTCGGGGACGAGAGTAATGGCGCTGGCTCCCACAGCCAGCGGCGCGGCCACGGCCAGCGCCAGGGCCAGGGTCAGATGGTGAACGATCATATGCTTCTATTTCTTCTACTTCGGCTTTGGTTCCTGTGCGCCTGAGCGGCCCGGCTTGGTCTCCCCCTCCCTTAATACCACGTCGAGCGATACCACGCTGACGTACGGAACAAATCCCAGGGCCCTTTGCCGCGCGTAAGCGTCGGCAATGCAAGCGGGAGTCCGGGCATAGTCCACCCCGAGCACCAGCTTCCCGGCACGCTTGATCGCCAGGGCGTTCTGTCGGTTTTCCTCGCACCACCGCATCCGGGCCGGCTTGTCGTGGGCGAGGTAGAACACGTCTTCGATCCCAAGGCCGTCCACGGCCTGAATGTACTCTTCGTTAGGCTTGGGCTCCCAATAGGCCCAGGTGTAAAGCTCGGGCGAGTTCTGGGGCACGATCTTGAACTGGGGATTGGCCGCCTTGGCATACCTGGAGATGCGGCTGATCAGCCCGACCATCCGGTGCGCCAGCTCCTCTCGCTTCATCTCTTTGGCCGGCACGGCTTCGTAGGCGGTCACCATGTCCAGGTAGGCGCCGTCGAAGCCGGCCTTGAGGGCCTGATCCACTCGTCCCTTGACCACCGGCCACCAGCGCTCGTCCCAGAACTTCACGAGCCGTTCCTTGGGCCAGCCTTTGACGACACCCACCTTGAGGTCCTCCGGAACGTCTGGCCATTCCGGGCGGTAGTTCTCGATGGCGCCGATCTCGAAGTAGGCCAGCACGAACATCCCCTGCTGCTGCGCCGCCCTGATCTCCTCACGCGTGAAGAAGCCGCTCTTGCCATCCCGCGCCAGGTCAATGACCGCCAGGTCGAAGCCGGCGCCGGCGATCTCGTCCAGCTTGCCGTCCTTGTACTTGGCCAACTGATAAACCCAGCTTTTCACATTGGCCCAATCACGACTGCCCGAGGCGGGCAGGATGGCCAGCAACAAACAGCCAAGCACGCTGAGGTTTCTCTTCATGGGTCAGGTCTTCTTCTGCCGCTTGGGCGGGACCTCAGGCTGCGACGGGTCGTAGGCGGGGTTGGGCGCCGGCATCTGCGCGCCGACTTCCTTGCGCCAGGCGTGCAAACGCGCGCGCAGCTCCCGAACTTTGTCCGGCATGCTGGCCGCGAGATTGGTCTGCTCGCCGATGTCGTCCCGCAAGTTGTAGAGTTCGACGCGCATGCCGCTGAAGAACTCGATCAGCTTGAAGTCGCCTTTGCGGATCGCGCCGTAAGGGGTCGTGCCGCCGAGCTGATAGTGCTGGTAATGGGGGTAATGCCAGAAAAGCTCATCGCGTTTCAAGCCGCCGGTCTGACGCAGGAGCGGGACGAGGCTCACGCTGTCCAGCGCCGTATCCGCACGTTCCTTGGCGCCCACCGCTTCCAGGATGGTGCGATACAGGTCCGTGCCGATGACGGGCGTGCCGCATATGCTGCCCGGTTTGGTGACGCCGGGCCAATACACGATGAGCGGCGTGCGCGTGCCGCCCTCATAACAACTGCCTTTGCCGGCGCGCAGCGGCAGATTGGATGTGGTGCCCTGCGTGATGCGCCCGCCATTGTCCGAAGCGAACACGAAGACCGTGCGATCGGCAAGGCCAAGTTCCTCGACTTTGTTGCGCACGCGGCCGACGGCGTCGTCCAGGCTTGCCACCATCGCGGCATAGACTTCGTTCGTCTGAAATTGCCCGGGCCGTTTTTGGCCCCGGAACTTCCGGATGAGGTCTGGCTTGCCCTGGATCGGCGTGTGAACGGCGAAGTGCGGCAGATACAGGAAGAACGGTTTATCGTTGTTCGCGTCGAGCCAGCGCACGGCTTCCTCGCCGAGCCGGTCGGTCACGTATTCTCCTTCCGGGCCTTCGGTCAGGGTGGGAATCTTGTACGGCGCGAAGTAGCTCGGCGGCCCCGGTTTGTCCGAGCCGGCAATGTTGCGGTCGAACCCGTGCCGCTCGGGATAATAGTCTTCCCCGCCCAGGTGCCATTTGCCGATGCTGGCCGTGGCGTAACCGGCCTGGCGCAGCGCGTTGGCGAGGGTCAACTCCTCCAGCGGCAGATGCTTGGTCCAATCCGGCACCAGCAGCTTCGGGTTCGGCGGCGGCAGGCCCGGAATCCAATCCGTGATATGGAGGCGGCCCGGGTACTTGCCGGTCAGGATGGCAGCGCGGGAGGGGGAACAGACCGTGCAAGCGGAGTAGGCCTGAGTGAACCGGACGCCGTCGCGCGCCAGCCGGTCAATGTGCGGGCTTTTGTAGTAGGTGCTGCCGTAGCAGCCAAGGTCCGTCCACCCCAGATCATCGGCGAGGATGAGCACAACGTTCGGCTTGACCACGGCCGCAGCCGGCAATTGCCCCGCTGAAACCGGGGGACGCAGCGGCGTCTCGGCAGAGCGCCGCAAACTGCTTCCATCCCAGCCAGCGGCGCTCTGCCGAGAAGCCGCTACGAGTGAGGGGTTCATGGACAGGGCGACCGCTGCCGCCAGAACGCTCAGCCAACTCATCGGATCATAGCGCTTCATGGATTGATAACGACCGGCCGTCTCACGGCGCGACACTTAACGCCATTGCTACTTTGGAACGAACTGCAAGGCCAGCACCGGTTTGCCCTCGGGCCCGAAGTCGCCGGCGATGCGGATGGCGGCCTCGGTCCAGGCGTTGGTCTCCGGCCGGGTAAGCGCCAGGGTCAACTCCTTCCGCTCACCCGGAGAAAGCTCTGCTGCCGGCGGAAATTGCGCCGCCCAGCCCTCCGGCGCAGTCACTCGCAGCCGCCCGCTGGTCTTGTTGGCGCCGAAGTTATAGAGGAACACCGGGACCGACTTCGCGCGCGCGGCGCCAAACCGGTAGGCCGACTCCTTTAAGACGGTGTCGGCCTCGGGCAAGAGCGCCTGGAGAACCACGGGCGCAGCCTCGCCGGCGAGCGGCCCCGCCGGCCTGGGCGGCGGGATGAGCTTCGGACGGAGCGCGGTGGGAAAGACCGCGAGGACCGGCGCGCGGCCGACCGGGAGCGTCCTGCCCGTCACCCGCACCGCGCGGCCCAGGTGGTCGTAACAGGCCTGCGGCGCCCCCGGCAGCTCCCACGTCCTGTCGCTCTTGGCCCAAGCCACCGCCACGTCGGCCGCCTTTCCGTCCGGCCGGGCGCTGAAGAAATAGGCCTGCCCGGCCTTGTCGCCCAGCTCGACCCGCCCGAGCGGCCGGGCATCCGCCAGCAACCGGCCCACAGCGGCCAGCGCCACATAGCCGGGGCGCGGAGTCAGATCGCCGTGCAGCAGGCCAAACTGCACCGCCCCTTCGCTATATTGTGGCAGAATGAAGTAGAAGACCTGCGCCGCACCCTGGTGCAACGACAACGCGTAGGTCTTGGTAAGGCGCTCGGCTTGCAGGCGCAGGTTCTCCGCGCTGAGTTCCCTCAGCTTCTCATCCCCCTCCCATTTCACCCGGACGCTGATCTCCGTCACCCACAGGGGCTTTCCCGCGGAGACGGCGCGGTGGTCGGCAAACGCCTCGGGGTAGCCCTGGAGTTGCTCGTAGCAGTGCAGATTGTACGTGTCGAAGCAGCCCCAGGCTTCGTTGGCCTGGAAATCCCGCAGGGTCGCGGCGCGGTGAATGGCAAAGACGTTCAGGCAGGCAATCACCTTCGGGTTGCCCTCTTTGAGACCGAGGTAAGCCGCCTTTTGGAGCGACGCCATCTCGCTGCCGGTGTGCCCGCCAAACACCTCGATATCCGCCTCATTCCACGGCTCGATTGCTCCCACCTGCCCCTGCCACCGGCGCGCCATCTCGCGATAGAACCGGTGGATGTCCCGCAGATCGAGCGGGAAACGCCGGCCATTCGGGTTGGCCCAGGGCGCGGAGGCGTGGCCGACCTGCAACACCTGCAGGCCCGCCGCCGCCTGGGCCTGCGCCGAGGCGTCGTAGCGGTTGCTCGGGGCGAACTCCCCCCGCTTCGGCTCCAGTTCCGGCCACGAGAGCCGATCCCGCACCCAGTTGATGCCCGCCAGCGCGCAGAGGTTGGCCGGCGCAGCCATCCGTTCGGGGGGAAAGAACCACGCCATGCCCAAGTCGGTCGCAATCGGAGAACTCAGCGGCGTGGGCGCCCGTAATGGCTCCAACACTCCGACGGTGACGCGATTCGTCCCGGCCCCGCCGCCACCGCTGAGCACCTCATAATAACCGACCGGCAGCTTGCCGAGGCGCGCTCGGCCGTCATCATCCAGGCGCCCCTCGGCGACCATCCTTCCTTCGTAATCCACGACCCGCCAGGCTGGCACTGACTTCACAGCCGCCTCGACCACGACCGCCTCGCCGCGCAGGAAGATGTTGCCCGGATGCGGGGGTAACGCGCGCGGGATGACGCGGCCGTGTGTCTCAGCCCTGGCTCGGAGTCCCGGGCTGATCAAGACGCCCAGGATTCCGGCGATTATCCAGATGCTTCTCGTCATGCGTCCGCGCCGCGACGGCGCGGCACCCAATCCCGATCGTTATTGGCGCAGACGGAAGAACTGCTGGCTGGCGGCACCCGTGCTGTTCGTGTAAGGCCGGGTTCCGTTCACCACGTCGAGGTATGGCCCCGTGACGGCGGTTGCCGACTGCAGGAAGTATGAGCCGTTCCAGTCCAGCACCAGGTTGTCGGGGTTGGGGCTGGCCGAAAGCAGCGGCGAGGCGGCAGACGCGGGCGCCGTCGGGCCGAGCCGGATGCCGCGGAAGTTCTGGTTGGCGCCGGCGCTGGCGATCGCAGTCCCCGTTGACGCCGCGCCGGTGTCTTCGAGGACCACGATCTGGTTGTTGACGTTCTCGCTGGTCACCGCGTACAGGACGGGGTTGGCCCCGCTGAAATCCGCCGCCAGATAACGCGCGCCGTTGTTCAGGCCGTTGGTCAGCGTATAGGCCCGGTTCCAGTTCGAACCATCGAACTCCCAGCGTTGGATGCCGCCGCCGTTGGCGGCCGCGCGATCATCGGCCAGGTAGATCAGCATCCCGTTGGGGCTGACATCGCAGTCCGACGAACCCGTGGACCCGGATGCAATCAACACGGCGGGCGTCGCTGCCGCCGTCGGCATCCCGTCCAGTTTCATGACGCCGTTCTTGTTGGCAACGGCCGACACGCAGTAGAGGTCCCCGTTGAACAACCCCATCGAGCGGAGGTTGTTCCACTCGCTCTGGACCAGCGCCGCCGGCGCGTCGAAACCAAAATAATGCGTCCCCGGCGAGCGCCCCCAGCCCCAGTAATTGTTGGTGCTGTCCGTCAGCCCGCCGCGCCAGATGATGTTGCTGAACGCGTTGGTGCTGGCAATGGCCAGCGTGTAGCGCCCGCCGGCGTCCACCACCCCAATGCCGCGCGGCACGGCCGCCGCGGTCGAGTTCTGCAGCGGCGCGCCGTAGCCGAGATCCGTGTGGTAGCCCGCGATCACCAGGTGCGTCCCATTGGCGGAGCGCGACAGCCCGTTGCCCGTGATCGAGGTCGCGGCGCCCACCGAAACGATGTACGGGCCGATGCCGATGATGCCGTAGGGCCCGCTATCCGGTATGCTCAGCGTGTTCACATAAGCCCCGTTCTTCGCGAACTGGTCCAGGAACATCGAATTGCCCTGATCCGTCAACTGCTGGTCGCCGCTGCCCATGCGGATGGCCACCGCGTTGGTATCGTAAAGCCGCGTCGAGGCGGCAATCGCCACCACCGCCACCGTGCTCGTCTCCGTGTTGATCGAGTTCCACACAATCACCCGGTAATTGCCCGTCACCCCCGCCTGAACATTGCTCAAGACGTAGCCCGCCGAAGTCGCCCCCGGCAAATCCGTCCCTTCCCGCTGCCACTGGTAATTGTATTTAGTTCGATACTCCGGGCCCTGGCCGGTGGCAGAGTGAGTCAAACAGC
>DAOTCE010000044.1 GCA_035452965.1 Candidatus Paceibacterota bacterium
GTTGCCTTTCTCTCAGACCCAAGATCCGGTGTCCACTTTTTCGGGGGAAGGGCTGTGAATCCGCACACCCTCTCGCCCTCCTCTAAATGGGCAGATGTTGAGCACGCCGTTACAAATGATTCTGGCATGCAGACCTTTGCGAATGTCCAGTTTCAGGGGGTTGATGGTCACCCTCAACCGCCCACACCCCTGATCAATATAGCGCCAGGTGCAGCAGATTCCGAAGACGAAAGATACGATCTTGCGCGCAGCCCGCCAGGGGTGACAAAGATCATGCCACACGTTTTTTACATCGGCTTTCATCGAAGCGCCCTGACGCGTGTGTTTGGGCAGATCATGCAGTGTCGGGCGAAATGTCTTCTATGTGTGGGCCAGCACATTATGAAACGCTTTAGCAACAGCCGCTGCTGAATCTACGTTGAGATGAGGCCCCATCGGCAGGCTCAGGACGGTCGAGGCGAGGGTTTTCGCAATGGGCAAAGCGTCCGGCGCAAAGTGCAAATCCGCATAGGCGCCGGAGAGGTGCGGAGGGATGGGGTAATGGATGAGCGTGCCGATACCGGCCCCGGCGAGCTTTTGCTGCAAGGCGTCACGTTGCGGATGGCGGATGACGAAGAGATGCCAAACGGGGTCGGCGTAATCCGGAACGAAGGGCAGGATTACACCAGGCAAGGAGCCAAGCGCATGGAGGTAAGCGTCCGCAACCGCTTTGCGGCGGGCGTTCCATTCGCCCAGGTGGCGCAGCTTCACGCGCAGAAACGCAGCCTGCAGTTCGTCCAGGCGCGAGTTGAACCCTTTCAGCTCGTGTTGGTACTTCACGGTGGAACCATAGTTGCGAAGCCTCCTGACCTTGTCCGCGAGCGCAGAGTCGCTCGTGGTAACGGCCCCGGCGTCAGTAAAGGCGCCAAGATTCTTGCCGGGATAGAAGCTAAAACCCGCTGCGTCGCCCAAACCGCCACATCGCTTTCCTTTGTAGCGCGCGCCATGAGCCTGGGCGGCATCCTCGATTACTTTAAGCCCACGCTTACGCGCGAGAGAGTTGATTGGGTCCATGTCTGCCGGCTGGCCGTAGAGGTGCACCGGCATAATGGCTCTCGTCCGGGGCGTGATGGCCTCCTCGATTTGGGCGGGATCGAGGTTGTAGGTGCGTAGATCCGGCTCAACCGGAACTGGCGTCGCACCGGCATAGGAGATCGCCAGCCAAGTAGCGATGAAGGTGTGCGAGGGAACTATGACTTCGTCTCCTTGGCCAATCTCGTATGCGCGCAGAATGAGGTGGAGCGCATCCAGTCCATTGCCAACGCCGATGCAGTGGTTCGCACCGCAATACGCCGCATATTCTCGTTCAAAAGCTTCCAGTTCCGTGCCAAGGAGATACCAGCCGGAGTCCATGACGCGGCGATAAGCCTCGTCAAACTGGGGTTGCAGCTCCTTGTAGGCGGGAAGCAGTTCGAGGAAGGGAAATTTCATTGCAATGTGCTTAGCTTTAGGAACTCGGCGTAGTCCCGCACGTAGTCGGAAGAATCGTACTCGTGCGATGCAAGCACAACGGAAACCGAATCACGGGAGTACTTGTACTGAGTCCTCCACACTTTTGGGGGGAAATAGATCCCAACCCATGGCCGGTCCAGCACATACTCTTCCCGATTCTTTCCATCGTCCACAACGACAGCCATGCTACCATTTACACACATCAGAAATTCATGGCATACCTTGTGGGCATGTTCCCCGCGCACCCGCGTGTCCGGAACATTGTACACAAAGAACACGCGGCGAGGCACAAACGGCAAGTCCCGATACCACTCGCTGACGCACAAATCGCCCCTCATGTCTTCCACGTGGTGCAGGCGGATCAACCTGACGCCCTGTACCACCGAATCTTCCGTTGTGACCGACTCGCCTACTGACCTCGCGCTCCGGGATTCGGCGTTGACGTATCCTACAATACGCGCCGGGTTGCCGACCACAATGGCATTGGGGGGAACATCACGGGTCACTACCGCCCCGGCGCCGACCATGGCATTCTCCCCAATGCGGAGCCCAGGAAGGATCGTGGCGTTGGCTCCGATGGATGAACCTCTGCACACCAGTGTGCGCGGGTACTTATCAGGATAATGCTTGCTACGCGGGAACTTGTCATTGCTGAAGGCAGCGTTGGGGCCAACGAA
Organism: Candidatus Paceibacterota bacterium; assembly: GCA_035452965.1. Lineage (NCBI taxonomy): Bacteria > Bacillati > Minisyncoccota > Minisyncoccota bacterium. The sequence goes on from DAOTCE010000044.1 coordinate 2,169, forward strand.
CGCATCGTCTTGAATTTGTACGCCATCCCAGACGTGCACCCCGCACTTGATTGTGACGCGATCGCCGATCACGACGTCGTTCTCGATGAAGGTGTGATCACAGATATTGCACTCTTCCCCAACGCGGGCCCGGGGGAGCACATGGGCAAAAGCCCAGATGCGGCTTTTCGCCCCAATTCGGGCGCCAGGTTCTACGATCGCATGCGGGTGGATGAATGGACTCATAAAGTGAATGGCGGATTCAAGTTCGTCAAAGATTGTGGCTTTACGCTCCCGAGACAGGATGCAGTTTGTGAAGGATGCTCAAGGCCTTGAGAACCAGCCACTCCGCACAGACCCGCACCTTCCATTTCAGAACCATTGCCTCCTGCAGTGCCGCACAGGCATTCGAGTAGTCTTTCAGGCGATACAATTGCTTTGCGAGAGATTTGAATGCCACAGAAAGATGCTGCCTTTCGGCGGCATTGTCATGCGTCCCATACAGCACCAAAGCTTTGACCGCGATCAGCACCCTGAAGACCGCAAGGGAAAAGACTATAGATTTGTTGTCGAATATGGACCGCTGCTCATGCCGCACGTAGATGCTGAGCACCCGATCAGTGAAGGCCACCTTGTTTGAGAAGTACTTCAGTCTCGCAAAATATTCGTATTCCTGGCCGTGCAGATCGTCATTCCTCCATAATCCGACCCGGGCACACGTTGAGCGCCGGATCAGGGGCGCGTTAGTATCAAAGAGATAGCGCGATATCCTCGGCTCCCCCGGTCGAGGCCAAGGATCATTCATCCGGCGAAGTTCCGTGCCCTGCTGATCCCTTACCGAACACAAGCCGTAACAGAAATCCACTTCGGGGTCAGCGCGCAAAGCCTGCGCCCGTGCTTCGACAGAGTCTCGAAGCAACATGTCATCGGAGTCCAGATAGCAGATGAAGTCGCCTCGGCATTCCATGAGCCCCCGGTTCCTGGCGCTGTTGGCGCCGCCGTTTTCCTGTTTGAAGTATCGCAGGATAACCCCTTCGGGACATTTGCTGACAAGCTGGGCCACGAGGTTTGGGGTGTTATCCGTAGAACCATCATCGACAATAATACATTCGATGGGGCGATAGGTTTGATCAAACACCGATCTTACGGACTTCTCCAAGGCCCAGGCGCGGTTATACGTAGGAATAATTACCGACACCAGTGATCCGCACGCCTTGTCCGAGGCGGGTTTTACTTTCTGATCCAAGAGCCCCATCGCCAAAGGTTGCAGGACGGTCTCAGGAGCCGCGGATGCCTCGGGCCGAGCTTCCAAGTCAGGAGGTTGCGTCGGTTCAGCGGGATTGTTCTGCGGCGTCATCATCTCATCAGCCATTATTGCCGCGCTCACCTCCGCCCCTCGAGCCGCCGTTTAGAAGATCGCCGATGATGCCGGCCATGGTCTTGCACATCCGACCAACCGAAAACTCCTCCAGCGCGCGCTGGCGGTTTCGCGCACCAAGCCGCTGCCGCAGGTTGGCATCCATCAACAGCGGCTCAAGGGTCGAAGCCAGACTGGCAGCATCATTTGGTTTGCAGAATTGTTGCGGCTCGTTGCCAAGGGCCTCGCGGTTCCCCGGTATATCCGTTGCAACCACGGGCAGACCGCAGGTCATGTATTCCAGAATGGCGTTCGGCAGGCCCTCATGGGTGGTCGAGAGGATCCCGATATCGCTGGCAGCGAGCAGTCCCGCCACGTCCTTCACCTGACCGGGGAAACTCGCCGAATGGAGCAGACCGAGGTCGCGCGCCAGTTGACGGACACTGCCATAGGATTCCTGGTGTGCACCTGCCAGGAGCAGTCGAGGTCCAGGCTGTGCCTTCGGGTTATCCGACAACACTTTGCGCCACGCGCGCAGTAGTGTCGGGTGGTCCTTTTGGTGCCTGAAATTGGCCACCATCGTGGCCACTGCAGCATTCTCCTCAATTCCCAGTTCTGCCCGCCATTCGGCGCGTGCCTTCCGGGCCGGCGCCATTTCAACGCCGTTGTGGACCACGTAAACCGGCGCCGTGGTCTCCCCCACGGTGTGGCGGAGGTAATCAACCTCATGCGCAGCGTTGCAGATGACGGCCGAGCTGCGACGATACGCGAACCGCTGGACGGCATCTCCACGAAGATCGCCGCAATCGCGCTGGCCCCAGATGCACACCTGGGCGGGTGAAAATCGCCAGACAAGATTACAACCGGTACTGGGCCAGGGCAAGTAGGGCAGAATCACGTCCGGGCGCTCCCGGTACAGGCCGCGCAACAATCCCCAGAGTTGAGGGAAAAAGGACTTCTTGCGGCAGGGCCAGCGAAATTTGTGCACCGCCCACGGGATGCCCGCCGCCTCACAATGTTCGATGACCAATTCCGGGCCGGCGAATCCGTGATGATGGCCCCAGACCCGCACATCGCAGCCAAGATTCTTGAGATGGCGGGCGAAATGCAACGCTTGCCGCTCGGCGCCACCGAGATCGAAACCGCAGAGAACGAAGAGCACCCGCTTGCCGGCGAGTATTGACTGGCTGTTCACGAGCACGCCCTGCCGGTGGCGGCGTGGCCGCCGAGCAGGTCACTGATAAGGTCGGCTGTTGTCTGGCACATCTTGTCCACCGAGAATTCTTGCGCAGCTCGTCTTTGATTGCGCATTCCAAGTTGTCGCCGCAGGTCGGGCTCATTCAAGAGCGCCTGCAGTTGACCGGCCAGACTGTCGGGGTCGCCCAATTTACATAATTGCTGTTGCGAATCATCCCCGAGAGCTTCGCGCGTTCCAGGCAGATCGGTGGCGACAACCGGAAGCCCGCCGGCCATGTACTCGATGACAACGTTTGGCAAGCCCTCGTGGTTACTCGCGAGAATGCCTATATCGGTGGCGGCCAGAAGTCCCGAAATGTCCTTTATCTGACCAAGGAAATGCACCGTGTCGAGCAAACCGAGGCTGCTTGCCAGTTGACGGACAGCATCATAGGAATCCTGCGGCGCGCCGGCTAACAGCAAGCGTGGGCGGCTCTGACCAGCTGGTGTGGCCGCCAGCACCTTGCGCCAGGCGTGCAGCAAGGTCGGATGATCTTTCACCGATCGAAAGTTGGCCACCATGGCGGCCACGGTCGTATCTTCGCCAACGCCCAATTCCTCCCGCCAGGCGGCGCGAGTTCTGATGCGGGGCACGAGCTCGACGCCATTGTGGACGATGGAAACCGGCGCGGGCGTCTCTCCCAGTGTTCGACGCAGGTAATCCACCTCATGGGCCGCGTTACAGACCACTGCCGAGACCCGGCGATAGGCAAAGCGTTCGAGTGGATGGCCCCGCATGTCGTGCACGTTTCGCTGAGACCAAATACAAACTTTGGCCGGCGACAGACGCCAGGTGAGGCCGCAGCTCATATTGGCCCAGGCGGTGTATGGCAAGATTACGTCCGGTCGGTCCCGGCGCAATGCCCGCAGAACACGCCAGCCATCCCGCACCAGGGAACTTTTCCGGCAGGGCCAGAGAAACCGGTGAATGGCCCAGGGAATGCCGGCCTCGTCGCATTCCTGTTCCACCAGGCCATGGCCGAGGTGCCCCCAAACGCGGACGTCGCATCCCAAATTCTTGAGATAGCGGGCCAGGTGCATCCCCTGCCGTTCGGCGCCTCCCAGCTCAAGAGAGCAAAAGACGAAGAGAATGCGCTTGCCTCTGATCGCTTCGATACCGTGCTCCGGCTTTCGGCGATCCAGGGCTGTGCCGGGACCATTCTCAGCGGTGGAGTGTATGGCTGCGGTTATCCGTTCGTTTGCTAATTCCAGATGCAGGTGGGCGCTCCGGATAAGCGCGACATCAGGCCACACCCAACATCTGCTGCCGCACAATAAGGGAGCACCACTTCCGGCTAAGCCCGACGGAGGGCCAACGCGAACTTGAAAGCCCGCAGCAGGAAAGTCGTTTTCCTGCAAGGCCACCGCCACGTTACCAAGCGGCACGGAATACTGTGGCGCCTGCACTCTTCGCCGACAAACCCGCCAGGGATCGATAATCCCCACACCTCTACATCCGCACGCAGTCTATCCTTGAAGTGGCGAACAAGGTGCAAGGCCTGCCGCTCAGCCCCGCCTAATTGGAGGCTGGGTAAAACAAAGATCACCCGCCACCCCACCCAACCGCCCTGGACTGGTTTCCGCTGGCTTCTCATTAGACACTCAGTAATGCCGCAATCTTCCGATGTCCCAGACTTGGCCGCTGCCGCGTTAGTCAAGATCTGCAGTTCGCCCCGGGGTCATTCACTTCAGAGTTTCTCGACTAGCGCACACAGATGCGGCGCATCGGGCTTGCAGCCCGCCCGATACCTGAACGCCCGGGAGTGCGGGAAACTAGCCCGGCTCAAGCAATCCATCCATCGCTTGCTCAACAGGCGCAGGCAGGTGGACAAGAAGCGAATGTTCCAGGATTTCCATGTGATGCGGCGCAGACTGGACTGCAGTTGCTCAAAATCGAGGCCTTCGCAGAATATAACCTTGAAGCCCAAAGCCTGCAGGGAGCGGGAAAGGTCCGCGGAATTCATTGAACGCACATGTTGCCGGCGATGAAATTGGGTTTCGCAGAAGGGGCAGAAGACCATCGCCCGGTCCAGGTTCTCGTTATTGGGCGTTGTGAACATGGCCCGCCCCCCCGGCCGGAGAAGGCGGTAGATTTCCTTGGGAAAAGCGTCCGCCAGATCCGGCAGCAGGTGCTCCAAAACCTCTACACAGATGATCAGGTCAAACGAGTTGTCCGCAAAGGGTAGCGGAGGATGAAAGCCCGCCTTAGCCCCTTTCCAGTAAGGCTGAGCTTTGAACTTGTTGTTCACCAATGCAACCTGGTCCGGACTCGCATCTACCGCGTGGCAGAAGACTTTCTCTGCCATCAGCGGCTGAAGCAAAAAGCCAGGGCCACAGCCATAGTCCAGGACCGACGAATTGGAGCGCAGACTACCGCTGCTGCGCAGAAACTGCAGCAGGCCCTTGTGGCAGAGCCGGGAAAAACACACCTCTTGCCGGTGCGGCGCGTTGCCGACTTGATCCCAGAAGCGGCTAACTGTCTCGGGAGTCCAAATGCCATCGTGTGCCATGGTAAATGTTGCTTGCAGAAACCAGATCAAACGATACTTCTAAAGCGCGCATCCGATTCCCAACTGCAGGGGAGCGCCAGGTGCCCTTGACTGCTCGAAGGCAGCCGGCCGCTGCCAAAAACATCTGCAAACACAACCTCCATCTGCGCTGCCGGCTCCAGCCTCTCGATTACTCCACTGCCATCCGTCAAAATGACGTCGACGTAGTAAGCTCCCGGGACCAGCGGCAGCGACGGCACTCGACAGGAGACCACAGCGATACGTTGGGGCTCCAGAACGCGCCCGGCATGGTACCGTGTGTCAAACAACGCAACCCGCTGGTTTTGCTGATTTCGGATAGCAACCGAGCAAGCCATCCCATTGGTATGAGTGAAATCCCTCAACTCCAGTTTGAATTCAATCGCCTGTCCAACCCGAACGCTGTTCTGGTTGCCTTGATCGTCGCACACAGTCAGTCCGCGCACGATGCGAGCCGTCCGCTCCTCGCGCGACGGCCGCTTTTCGGCAAAGGGTTGAGCGAGGTTCACGGACAGGTACCTTCTAACCCCCGCCTCCGGGCTTAGACGTTCGCTCACTTGGCCAACCGTCAATACTCGAACCGCCGAGCAGAGCCCAATGACGGCGTCCATGTTGTGTGTGACAAAAACAACGGTCCGACCCGCCCGCGCAACCTGATCCATTTTGCCGAGACACTTCCGCTGAAACGAAACGTCGCCCACGGCCAAAACCTCGTCGATCAGCAGAATCTCCGGCTCCAGGTGAGCGGCGACGGCGAATCCCAGCCGAACGCGCATCCCGCTGGAATAGCGTTTCACCGGCGTGTCCAGGAACTTCTCCACCCCCGAAAAGTCCACGATCTCGTCGAACTTGGCGTTGATCTCGGCGCGGGTCATGCCGAGAATGGCGCCGTTCATGTAGATGTTCTCCCGCCCGCTCAACTCCGGGTGAAAACCCGTGCCGACTTCGAGCAGGCTGCCCACGCGGCCGCGGATGTGGACCTCGCCTTCCGTCGGCTCCGTGATCCGCGTAAGGATCTTCAGCAACGTGGATTTGCCGGACCCGTTGGGGCCAATGACGCCCAGAACCTCGCCCTGTTTAACCTCGAACGAAACGTCTTTCAATGCCCAAACGTCTTCAGGCGTTCGCCGTCCTGCGCCACGGCCCATTAAGCGGCCGGCCGCATGCATGATATGATCGCGCAGGGTGTCCGGGGACAAGGTCGCGCCCAAGCGGTATTTCTTGCCCAGGTTCCTGACGGAAATGACCGGGGAGCTCATAGAAAAAGGAAGATAGCAGATCGAAGATCGGAGTTCGAGTCTAGCGGATTAGATGAATTCCGATCCAACTCATGAGCGCAAGCAACGCGATCTCTCCGCCGAGCTTGCCCGCAGCTCGCCTGCGCGTCGAGGCGATTAAACCGGAGATGAGCGAACCTGTCTCATCGACCAAGCAGCGGGTGTGCTGGGCAGCGGACGCACTGGAGGGGTAATTGTCTTCGATCACGTAAAGAAGCGAGCGCACTTCTCCGCAAGAAGCACGCGCGATGTTGTAAGCCTGGAATTTCTCACCGCCATGCGCTCGTTGAAACCCTTCGGCAACATTGGACATAACCGAGACTGCGGCCCTCTGGATCTGATTGCACAGGCCGAAATCGCTAGCGAGCGGGTTGTTTCGAGAGAGCGCGTAGACGTCGTTGACAAGCCTCCGCGCCTTTTGCCATGCCTCCAAGTCCTCAAATGTCATGCTCATCGGGGTGAGTGGTGGCGTTTGCAGTTTGACCTGATCATCCTATTCTCGATCTCCCATCTCCTCTCTTCGAGCTTCCCTCTACGATCTTCGCGCTCCTGGCGCTCAGATGACGTCCGCAAAGGTCTTCTCGACCGAGCGGAAGTAGTAGGCGCCGGTGACCAGCAAGACGACGACGACGGCCGTGCTGACCCAAAAGCCGAGCCAGTAAGGCGCAAACGCGGGGCCGAGAATGCACCAGCGGAAGCCGTCGATCGCGCCGACCATCGGATTGAGGCTGTACCAGAAACGATATTCGGGTTTGATTACGGACGATAGAAACCCAACAGGGCTGATGTAGATCCCCAGGCGGACGATAAAGGGGATGATGTACTTGACGTCGCGGTATTTGACATTCAGGGCGCACAGCCACAAGCCCATACCGAAAGCGGCCATGGCAGCCATCAGGAAGAAGAGCGGCAGGAGCAAGAAAGTGGGGGATGGAGCCAGGCCGTAGCAGGCCATCATGATCAAGAGGATGACCATGGCGATGAGGAAATCAACGGTGCCCGCGATGAGATAGGTGGCCGGAACGACGAGCCGGGGAAAATAGACTTTGGTGATCAAGTTAGACTGCGCCACCAGGGATTCGCCGCTCTTGCTCAGGACCTCGGAGAAGAACTGCCAGACCACCACCCCCGAAAGCGTGATCATGGCATAAGGCGTGTCGGTGCCCTTATCGAAGCCCGCCAGGCGGCCAAAGATAAAAGTGAAGACGATCATCGTGAGCACGGGCTGCACCACGGCCCAGAGAATGCCCAGCATGGTTTGCTTGTAGCGGACGGTGACCTCGCGCCAGCCGAAGAACCAGAACAGCTCGCGGTAGTCCCAAAGCTCGCGGAAGTCAATCCCGATTAAGCCGCGTTTGGGCCGGATGATGCGGTCGTATTGAAGGTCCATGGTATGCGGGACGTGGGAAGCGGGAATAGCTAAGCGGCAAGGGACAAGCGGACAGCGGTAAGCGATGGTGGGGAGCGGAAAGAGTCAATACTTCAACCAATAGTACGGAAGCTTCACCCACTCGTTTTGGAAATTGATGAGGCCCTGTTCGTTTCTCCACCAATTGGTGGCGGCGTATTCACGAGGGCCCGCGGCGACGACGCGAATTTCCGTCCCGGTGCCTTTGAATTGCTTGCGAAAGAGCCAGCGAACCCGGCGAGTGTGGAACGTTTCTGTGATGATGAGGAGGCACTTCGCGTTATTCGCTCTTGCCCAGTCCCGCACGGCCACGGATTCCTGGTAGGTGTTCCGCACCGCCCGGCCCACGCCCACAACCGCTTGAGCCGATACTCCGTGGCGGAGCAGGACAGATTCTGTAACCGAACGCTCCGGCTGTTTCAGACCGATCTCCTCAGTTGCGCCCAGGGCCAGTTCCATAATCAGAACTTTGGGGGCAAAGCCTTCATTGTAAAGCCGGGCGGCTTCAAAGGGACGGTAGTCCACACCGCCGCCGAGCACGACGATGGCATCCGCCTTTGCCGGGTTTTCGTTAATGATCCAGGCATTTGCCAAGCCGGTGAGCAGGGAAGCGCGGAAGACCAAGCAGAAAGCAGAAAGTAGAAAGCAGAAAGCGGCAAGGCAGACAAGGCGGCGGGTCCATCTGCGGGCTGTGGGACCGCCGACTGAAGGCGGTTGATGGTTGAGGGTTGATCCGCCTTCGCCTGGCTCCGGCGCGACAGGGGGTTGAGGGTCCACGGGGCAGAGGTCAGAAGTCAGAAATCGGTGCGGACAACAGCGGACATTGGGAAAGCAGAAAGCAGAAAACCTCCAGGGCAAACGCCGAAAGGCTGCCCAGCGCAATAGGTGCGGCCATTTCACGGTTCAAGGCCGGTTCAATCACGGCTGCGGCAGCGCCCGGAATGCTGGGGGCACCGGGATTGCCTGAGAGTGGTGATCCACCGACAACCGCGAAGAACCATTGTGGAACGCGTTGGGGGGTGTGAATTGGCGCAAATTCCGAGGCCACAGCGGGTTACACACATGAACCTACGGTGTGGATACGGCGAGCATACGGTGGGGATACGGGGAGACCCCCTGGTGCGCTGGGGTCTGTCTCGCATCAGCGTCATAGCAAATCGCCTGGTGTATTCGGCGTAAGTCACTTAACAACAGTGGGTTACACCAGGTATTGTCAGGCGGCACGGGCTAAGCGGCTCGCGTAAGTCCTTAAAATTGAGTAATTTGCGAATCGCCTGTGACCAGCGGCCAATGGTCTCAGGTTTTCCACCGGTCAGGACCCAGCGATTCGACCTGTTCCCAACCCACGCGCTATCATCTCGGATGAACCCAAGAAACTGAAGTGCCACGCCGCGCAGCAAGCTGTGGAATCCACGAGCCAAGGCCCGGTGAAGTAGCCAGGAATCGACTTCACGGGGCAAGCAAGGCTTGCATAGACGAGCCCTCACTGGGTTCCGTGGTTGCGCAGGTACCATCCCAGCGATTCGGACAAGCCTTGCGCGACGGAGTGGGTGGGCTCGTAGGCCAGGCGTTCCCGGGCTTGTTGAATATCCGCCAAGGAATGGCGGATGTCGCCCCCGCGGAAGTCGCGGTAAATGGGGCTCTGAGCTGCGAGCGACCGGCCGCTTTTCGAGAGCAGGCCATGGAGCAGGCGGTAAAGGTCGTTCAGGCTGGTGCGCTGGTGCACAGCGACATTATAGACCTGGCTGTTGGCCTGCGCATGAGGGGCGGTGGCAGCCAGCAAGTTGGCCTGGACCACGTTGGCGACGTAACAGAAGTCGCGGCTGGTTTCGCCGTCGCCGTTGATATACACGGGCTCATTGCGCAGCAACGCGGAGATCCATTTGGGGATAACCGCCGCGTAAGCGCCGTTCGGGTCCTGGCGCGGGCCGAACACGTTGAAGTACCGCAGGCCGATGGTTGCCATGCCGTATGTCCGCGCGAAAACGTCGGCATACATTTCGCACATGACCTTCGTGGCGGCGTAGGGGGAGAGCGGGCGGCCGACTTTTTCCTCGACTTTGGGGAGGTCGGGGTGATCGCCGTAAACCGAGCTGCTGGACGCATAGACAAGGCGCTTAACCTTCTGATCGCGCGCGGCAACGAGCAGGTTGAGGAAGCCGGTTACGTTGGAGGCGTGGCTGGCAATGGGATCTTTGATGGAGCGCGGGACGGAGCCCAGAGCGGCCTGGTGCAGGACGTAGTCCACGCCGGCGCAAGCCTTTTGGCAAGCAGCGAGGTCGCGGGTGTCGCCGTGGATGAAGTGGAAAGTTGAGGGTTGAGAGTCGCGGGCTGAGGGCGATGCCGCGGTGCGATGCTCGGCGACAAGTCGCCGGACCTCGTCCAGGTTTTCCTGTTTCCCGGTGCTGAAGTTGTCGAGGCCGATTACATGCTGTCCGAGCTTAAGCAGCGTTTCCAACAGGTTTGAGCCGATGAAGCCGGCGCAGCCGGTCACCAGCCATGTCGCGGGATTGGCGCGCAGCTCGATTTGCAGTTCGTCGTAGCGGGACAAGAGTCGTTAAGATGTCAAAGGGTTAAGAGGGCGGGTTACAGACTGCGGAGCGCCAGACAACAGGACCGGTCAAAAAGCTGAAAGCTGAAATCAAAGGGCAGAGGTCAGAGATCCGAGGTTAGAACAACCCGGAAACCACGGCTCACATACCTTTCGTTCGGTTCGCCAAATGCTCGCCCCCAGGATGCAAGACTCGCTGACGTGTCTCGAGTGAATGACCCGCCACGGTAAACCCGCCATGAGCCGATTTCGTTGTAGAGGTCCTCGCACCATTCCCAGACATTACCACTGAGGTCGTACAGCCCCAGCGTGTTGGCAGGGAAGGCGCCCGTCGGCGCGGTGAAGGGGTAGGCATCCGCCCCGAGGTCCTGAGAGTAGTTCCCGAAATCCTTGGGGGGCGGCCAGTTTGCGCTCCAGGGATAGGTCCCGGGCGGAATGGAAGGGCTTTCACCCTTTCTTTTCGCTACCTGACTGACACGAGTCCGCTCTTGCGAAGCCTTTCTGTATTTTTCCTCGGGAGTCTTTCCATCCTCCCTGGCGAGCCCCATGGCGCAGCTCCACTCGGCGTCGGTCGGCAGACGGTAGGTTTGGCTGGCCTGGATCGTCCCTGCTTTGTGTTCTTTCTGCGTGAGCCAGGCGCAAAAAGACCTGGCGTCGTCCCAGCTAACGCCCACCACCGGGTGCGTCGGACCTTGCTCGAAACCGGGATTCTTCCAGTTGTGGCCAGCCATAACGAATCCGCCATCCGCTAGCGATAACACGTCATTGGTTGCATCGTAGCTGGTGGCCTTCACGAACGCCTCGAAGTCCTGGACGCGCGTTTCCCAAACGCAGAACTGCACTTTAGTGCCGGGCACGGGGACGAAGATCATGCCGAGGGTGTTGGTCCAGGGCTGGGGAGGTTGAGAGTTGAGGGTTGAGGGTTGAGGGTCGGGGCTGATTGAGGAGGCGGAAGGACTGCAGCCGGTAAGAAACAGAGCAGAAAGAAGAAAGCAGAAAGCTGAAATGCGGACGGGCGAAGTCCTTCCACTGAACAGAAGGCAACGAAGGAAACAGAGGCTTAACTTACCAGGCTTCACCACAGATGGCGCGGATGGCCCCGGCGCGGCAGACATCGAACACCCAACATCAAGAATCCAAAATCGAACGTTCACAATCCAAGGTCTAACGGCCAGGAGCAAACTTCTGAAAGGGGTTAACCACGGATGGACACTGATCAAACCACATGCTGAAAAGCTGACAGGCTGAAATCAGAGGTCAGAGGTCAGAGGTCAGAAGTCAGACGTCTGAGGTCAGTGCGGACAAACGCTGACATACTGACGGGCTGGCATCCTGGAATGCCGATACACCGCAGAAATTCACGCTCCCTTTCCACTTCCCCCCGTTTTCTCTTTGAGATTCTTGCTTTGCCGCCGGTCGAGAGCCTGCTCAAAGCTCACCAACTCGCGGCTTAAGGCGTTGTAGCGCGAGTAGGCGTCGCCGCCCTCCTGCCGGAGGAGGCGATACAATTGCTGTTCCGGTTCGGGAAAGGAACCGGCAACCACCCCCGTGATCAAACCGGCGCGACGCAGCCGTGACCGGGCCATGCCCACCAGACAGGCGGGGATGGTACACCTTCCGGACTGGAAATCGGCCAGTCCTTCCCGCAAGAGCGCCTCTCCGGGAAGCCCCGTGATGAGATCATCCAGAGACATCAACTGGTTGAGGGCTGGGAGCCCGGCTGCGTGAATTCGAGGACTGCGGCTTCAAAGGAGGCCGGATCAATCGCCGGGTAACGGATCAGTTGCGGCTTAATCAGGGCGAACATTTCCCATAGACGGTCCTTAGCGATGAGCTTCGCGCGCAGCATGGAGCGGACGTCGTGCAGGTCGCGGTCGTGCCGGCGTTGCAACTTGGACAGGGCCTGTCCGTAAGGATCGTAATGGTAAAACTCCAAAGGGCCGTGCCGCGCGATGAACAGGCTGCGTGCGCGCCACCCCGGGACGGCAGGGATGAACTGATCCGGGCTAGCCAGCTCAACATTGATGTCCAGTTCGTCTTTCAGGACCGCCAGGGCTTCAAACAGCCCGGGCGGCTCCGGGTCCGGCTTGAAGTCAATGTCAATGGTCATGGACCGCCAGCCGTGCAGCACCGCGGTTGCTCCGCCGGTCAGGTAAATGCGTCCTGGTCCTCGCACGCGCCGCCCCAGCGCCGCCATGAATGCCTCCAGCTTGCCCTTGTCAGTTTCGGAACGCATTACTGGACAATGTGCCCGTTCTAAACGCTGAAACGCTGAAACGCTGAAACGCTGAAATCACAAGACAAGAGCTGAAATTGGGAAAGCAGAAAACTGACATCAAAGGGCAGAGGTCAGAGATCAGAGGTCAGAGGTCAGTGCGGACAAAAGCTGACATGCGGACGGGCGAAGTCCTTCCACTGAACAGAAGGCAACGAAGGAAACGGCGATCGTTGCACTTAAGGTCTAATCGCCGACAGCTGAAGGCCTACTGCAAACGCTGGGAAGCTGAAAAGTGAAATCAAATGGCAGGGAGCAAAGCTCCGCCCTGTCAATTCGCAGCGCGAATTGTTTCGCGCCGATTAACTCGAACCGCATATCACTGATGTTACTGGCGCCCGCCATCGCCGGCTCTCCAGTTGTATAACCGCTCCCTGGCGCCTGCCCAAGGAACTGCTCTGACTTCCAGAATTGTGTTCCCGCTTAGCCGACAATCCAATACCACCACAGATGGACACAGATGGACACAGATAGGGACCGGCCAGAATCCCGCTTTCTCATGACGGGGATCGGTTCACCAGACTGTGACCCCAAGCAAGGGGAAACAAGGCCGGAGTCCAAGCTTCAGAATCTGCGTTCATCTGTGTCCATCTGTGGTTCTCTTCTGCATGGATACGGCTTAACTGCCCGTGATTTTCAACACCATTGGCAAGACCTTGCGCGTCTTTCTGGCCCAACTTTGAAGCATGCCCACGCGCGCGCGGACCAATTCCCTCTCCGCGGGAGGCTGATCCTGGACCAGGGCTGCCATGTGGTCTATGCGATCCAGGCTGTTGTCGACGTGCGTCAGAATTTGGTCCCGCAGGAAGCGCGTGGCCAGGTTGCGCAACTGGGCCACGGCCTCGTAATGAACCGCCCGCTGGCCGGCCACATAGACCAGCTTGACCGCGCCCAGGTTGCGCAGGAACCGGAGGCCCTGGCTGGTGGAGCCTTTACTCATATTCAAGCGCTCCATGATCTGCTCCATCGAGAGCGGTTGGGCGGCGGCGAAGAGCAGGCCATAGATTTCGGCCACGGACTTAGGCTGCCCCAAGACGTGGGAAAACTGGACGAACAGGTCAATGATCTCGACTTCCAGCGCGCTCAGAGGCTTCGCTGGTGGTCGCAGGATGCGGTCTTCGACGGGACCGCCATTCATAGTGGCCAGGCGCATGGAGGCAAGTATGCCGAATTGCCATGATTGTTCAAGTTATTTTGACCGAAAAACCACGCATCGGACGCATCTCAGTTTTTGAGCGGATGACAGACCGCGAGCCGTCCCCGGGTCGCCGGGGGCTCGGACCGGCGGGAAGCGCGCAAGAGATCTGAACTCCGTGCCGCCCTGGCGGGTGATGCGATCCAGGGACGGCTCGCGGTCCGGGGGCAGTGCCGAGAGGCGCCCAGTCCGGTCGCGGGCACCACCGCTCGGCGGAGGCTCAAACGGCGGTGGCGAAGAAATCGGCTATGCCCTTGACCACATGCCGAGCCTGGTCCTCGCTGAGTTCCGGATAAACCGGCAGCGCCAGGGTCTCCTTGGCGGCGCGCTCGCTTTCCGGAAAAGCGCCGGCTTGATACCCCAGGCCGGCGAAACACTCCTGCAGGTGCAGCGGCACGGGGTAGTAAATTTCGGTGCCAATATCCCTTTCCTGGAGGGATGCTCTCAGTTGATCCCGGCGCCCGGTCCGAATCACGTACTGGTTGAAGATGTGACGACCAGCGACGACTTTGGGCAGAAACAAACAAGGCTGCCGGCTCCCCTGGATGGCACGGGCGGCGGTGTCCGCGATGGGCAGGCCCGTTTCCGCCAAGAGACGGTTATATCGCTCCGCATTCCGCTGGCGGGCGGTCGTCCAGGCGTCCAAATGCCGAAGCTTCACCGAGACCACGGCGGCCTGGAGCGTGTCCAAGCGGAAATTGCCACCGATGATCTTGTGGTAATACTTCGGCGAGGCGCCATGCCCGCGCAGGCGTATTAACCTCTCTGCCCGATCGAGATCCTGGGTCACCACCATACCCCCATCGCCGGCGCCACCCAGGTTCTTGGATGGGAAGAACGAAAAGCACCCGTAGTGGCCGATCGAGCCGGCCCGCCGGTTCTTGTGCTCCGCGCCGATGGCCTGGGCCGCGTCCTCAATGACGACCAGCCCGTGCTTGCGGGCGACCTGCATCACGGCGTCCATATCGGCCATCTGGCCGTAGAGGTGAACCGGGATGATGGCGCGAGTTTTGGGAGTTATCTTCGCTTCGATCTGCGCCACATCCAGATTGTAGCTGACCGGATCAATATCCACGAAGACCGGCCTGGCTCCCACCCGCGCAACCGAGCCGGCGGTGGCAAAAAACGTGTAAGGGGTGGTAATCACTTCATCGCCCGGCCCGATCCCCTCAGCCATCAGACAAATGAGCAGGGCATCCGTTCCGGAGGAAACCCCTATGCCATGGGCGCAACTTGAGTACTGGGCGACGGCCTCCTCACACTCACGCACCTGCGGGCCCAGGATGAAGAGCTGGGACTCCATCACTTTGGCAACCGCGCTGTCAAGGTCAGCCTTAATCGTTGCGTACTGCGCTTTGAGATCCAACAACGGAACCTTCAAGGGGTTGGCCCTCCCGATGGCGGCACCAGATGTCCCGGCTTCAACGCATTATCAAGCAGGCTTTTCATGCGCGGAAACCCTATCTTCGCTCGATCCAAATATTCCGGTACTGCACCGGGTTGCCGTGGTCCTGCAACAGCAGGCCCTCGGGCTCGTTCTCCCGGTCATTAACCGCGCCGCCGGTGACGCCAGGCAGGGCGGTATCATCCTGAACCACCACGCCATTTTGCACCACGGTGATCCGCGCCCTGGCGGTCTTGTTGCCGGCGGCATCAAACCTGGCCGCGGTGAAGCTGATGTCGTAGGACTGCCATTGGAGCGGCGGCGCGCACATGTTGACCTTGGGCCGGCTGACGGTATAGATGCCCCCGCATTCATTGTCCTGCCCTTCCAGCCCGTAGCTGTCCAATACCTGCACTTCATAGCGTCCTTGCAGATAGACTCCACTGTTGGCACGGCCCTGGCCAAATGCCGTTGGCATATAAGGCAACCGGAATTCCAGATGCACCTTCTGATCACGGAATTTCTCCCGGGAAACGATATCCCCGCCTCCCACTTCCATGACGCCCTCGGGCAGAATCTTCCATTTCACGGCCTTGCCCTCCTCGCGATGCCGCCACGCGTCCAGGCTTTTGCCGTCGAACAGCACCACCGCACCGGCGGGTGGCGCTTTGCCCAGCTCCGGCGAAATCCGCTCGGACTGCTTCAATGCAAAGGCACCGCGCAACCGGCCGGCAATCGTCCCCTTGGCCCCACCGGTGTCAGCGGTACCGGCCCACAGAGCGGCATCCACCACCACCCCCTGCCCGGTCGTGCCGAACACCCGGCCCACGTCAAAAGGAATATCATCCATGAACCTGAACTGCCCGTCGCGGATCTCGCCCTTCAACCGATAGAGATAGGGTCCACGTTGGAGGAGGTCCGCGACAAAGCGCGCCTCATACTTGCCATTGCTGAGCGGGATCATATAGACCCCCACATTCTTTGTTTCGTTGTTGATGGTGACTTCTCCCTGCCAGTCGCCCATCCAGCGATCGGCCGGTTGTTGGGCAAACAAGGGAATAGCCGCCAGTAAGGGAGCTATGATAATGCCTGGCTTTGTCTTCATTCGCTTGCACAAAGGCTGCACATTCCTGGCAGGGTCGCAAGCCTTAACCACATTTGCCGCTCAAGGCCTGAATCCTTACCGACTTCGGAGCGCTGGAGTAATTCGGCAGCTCTGCCGGCTGAAGCCGGCACTCCTTTCCGCAAGGCTGCCTCGCACCCGTTGGGTGCATCCTTTCAGCAAGCCGGCAAGGATTGAGGCTCAAGGCTCGCCCGCCCGGTGGGCGCTCAGGCCAGGCGGCAGCCGGCGCAGCCTGTGCCTTTAAGCATAATCGCACCGGTGGGACAGACTTCGGCGGCGCGGCGGGCGGACTTGCGCAGCGCTTCAGCCATAGGTTTGTTGAAGGGCGCCGCCACCGTGACCTGGAAGCCGCGTCCGATGAACGACAAGCCCAACTCCTCGCCCGCCTGGGCCGCCACTTGCACGCACGCACCGCAAATGATGCACTTGCCCGGCTCAAAGATGATTTCCGGGTGAGAAGTGTCCCGCGCGAAGTGGCGCCGCTCGCCGACAAAGCGCTGCGGGTCCACGCCGTATTCGGTCGCAAACTGGCGCAGCCGGCAGGGAATCGCCTTCCCGCAGCCGCAGCCCAGGCAGCGGCGTGATTCGCGCGTCGCCGCCTCCGGCGAGAAACCAAGCTCGACCTCCTCGAACGTGGTTTGGCGCTTTGCCATCGGCAGATGCGGCATGGGAGCGCGGGGCGCCTGCTCGATGCCCCGCAGAAAGACCGCCAGCTCATCTTCGCTCAGCTTGCCCAGCATGGCAGTCGCCGCCTGGGGCGCGCCGATGATTTTTTGCCCACTCAGGTATTGGTCAATGGACGCGGCGGCGAGCTTGCCTGCCGCCACGGCGCGCACGGCGAGGTCAGGACCCGTGACGGCATCGCCGCCCGCAAATACACCGGGCAAGTTGGTCGCCAGCGTTTTCGGGTCGGCGGCAATACCCCATTTCGACAAGGCGAGCTGCCGGATATTGAGGTTGCCCGCCTCCACGTTCTGGCCGATGGCCGCGATGACGGAGGTGGCCCGCACCTCGAAGTCCGTCCCGGCGATGGCCATCGAGCGGGCGCGCCCACTTTCATCCGGCCGCCCCAATTCCATTCGCTGGCAGATAAGACTTAACTTGCCGTCTTTCCGCACCAGCCGCACCGGCGCAACGAGAAACTCGATCTGTACGCCCTCCGCTTCCGCGGCTTCCACCTCTTCCATAAGGCAAGGCATCTCACGGCGACTCCGGCGGTAGAGCACGCGCACGGACTTGGCACCGAGCCTGACCGCGCAACGGCTGGCGTCCATGGCCGTGTTGCCGCCGCCGACCACCAGAACTTCGCTGCCGATCATTGGCGCAGGGCCTTCGGTGAGCTGTTCGAGAAACTCCAACGCAGGCGTGGCCAACTCCTCGCCCGGACAGCCCAAGCCGCGCGAGCCCTGGGCGCCGATGGCCAGGAACACGGCGTCGAAATCCCGCCGAAGGTCGTCCAGCGTGAAGTCCCGGCCCAACCGTTTGCCCAGGCGGAATTCGGCACCGAGGTTGCGGATCATTTGGATTTCGGCGTCAAGCACTTGTCGCGGCAGCCGAAACGCCGGAATGCCATACCGCAGCATCCCACCCGCCTGGGTGTGGGCGTCGAACAGCACGACACCATGGCCACGTCGCAGCAGGTGATGCCCTGCCGCCAGTCCCGCCGGCCCGGCGCCGACAATGGCGACCGTCTTGGAGGCTTGGGATTGCCGCTCCGGGAGGCTGCCGGGCAGAGCGGTCTCGCCGTGGCCGCCGTCCCGCAGAGGTCCATTCGGCGAACGGACTCCACCAGAATGCGCGCGAGGGGCGGCGCGTCCCAGCACCCGGTCCGCCGCGAAGCGATGCAAGTTACGGATTGAAAGCGCTTCGGTCACGTCGCATTGCCGGCATCGCTGCTCGCATAGTCGCGGACACACGCGGCCCAAAGATGCCGGCAGCGTAAGGTCGTCGGTCACAATCCCGGCGGACGTGTCGCAGTCGCCGGCGGCAATCTGCGCGATGAAGTTGGGGATATCCAGCCCGGCCGGGCAGCCGGTCCGACACGGGCCGATGCAGTCGCCGGCGTGGTCCGAGAGCAGCAACTCGAGGGAGGACTTGCGCGCGGCCCGCACTTCCTCCGAATCAGTTATTACAACCATTCCCTCCGCCGCCGGCGTGGCGCAGGAAGGCCAAAGATTAGGCCGCCCTTCGATCTTCACCGCACACAGAAAGCACGAAGCTGACGGCTCAAATCCCTCGACGTGGCAGAGCGTCGGAATGGCGACGCCCAGCTGGCGAGCCGCGCCGAGGATGGTGGTGCCGGGCGGGACCGAGGCGGGACGGCCGTCGATGGTGATGGTGAGGGCAGAGGTCATTGAGGCACGAAGGCCGAAGGAGGGCCAAAAAACGAGGGCCGAAGACCGAAGGAGTGCTGCGCCAGGCTCAAGCTCATTTTCTCCATATTGCGCCGAAGATGAGATTCAGTTCTTTGGCCTCGCGCCAGAGCACTCGCGCTTCAGCGGCGAGCCTCTCTTCCGCTGTGGCCACCATGCGCAGGAAGAACATGCTTTCCTTTGATTCCTTTCGGCAGGTGCCGATCTTCTGCTTAAACCCCCTGGCCGACACGGCATCATCGGCTTCGCAATAGTTGGCTCCGACACTGGTTCCCGCGCCTACCAGTTGATCAATGAGCCGATTAATCACAGCATTGCGAGGTATCCTTTGGGCGAAGCGGATGATGCATTCGCCAAACCGCGCCGTGCGGCCAGCCAGCCCCTCCGAAGGGAGCGGAACCACGTGTTCCTCTTTCAGCACCAATGGTCCTGTGGATGGCTCGTCTCCCCACCGCCAAAACTCTGAGCATACGTCTGAAATTTCCCCGCCACTGCCGTACTCAGATTTTGGAGTTCGGCCTCCTTTCGGCCTTCGGGCTTCGGCCTTCAGATTTGGTCTTAGCGGCTCTTTCATACCACCTCCACCGCCCCGTAGGGACACACCTGCCGGCATGAATCGCAACGGGTGCATCGCTCCAGATCAATCAGGTGCCGTGTATAGGGTGTCATGGGAATTGCATCGGCTGGACAATGCTGGGCGCAAATGGTGCAGCCGGTGCAATTGGCCCGCACGTGATATTGAATGAGCGCCTTGCATTTGCCGGCCGGACAGCGGCCTTGCAGATGGGCCTCGTACTCGTCGCGGAAGTAACGCAGCGTGGTGAGCACGGGATTGGGGGCGGTCTTGCCGAGGCCGCATAAGCTACCTGTTGCCACCTGTGGAGCGAGTCGCTCCAGTTCCAGCAGATGTTCTCGGCTGGCTTTGCCGGCACATAGGAGTTCGAGCACTTCAAGCATACGCTTCGTGCCGATGCGGCAGAAGGTGCACTTGCCGCAGGACTGGTTCTGGGTGAACCGCAGGAAGTAGCGCGCGATGTCCACCATGCAGGCGGTGTCGTCGAGCACCACCAAGCCGCCAGACCCCATGATTGCGCCGATGTCGCGCAGGGATTCGTAGTCCACCGGCGTGTCGGCCAGCCGCGCCGGCACGCAACCGCCGGAGGGGCCGCCGATTTGAACGGCCTTGAACGCGCGCCCCGCCGCGACCCCGCCGCCGATTTCCTCCACGATCTGCCGGAGAGTGGTGCCCATGGGCACCTCAATCAGGCCGGCCCGCCGGACCTTGCCCGCCAGCGAGAACACCTTGGTGCCTTTGCTGGTGGTGGTTCCGATGCCGGCGAATGCCTCCGCGCCGCGGCGGATGATCCAGGGCACCATCGCCAGGGTCTCGACGTTGTTAATGAGGGTGGGCTTGCCCCACAAGCCGGACTGAGCGGGGAACGGCGGCCGCAAGCGGGGCATTCCCCGGCGCCCTTCCACCGAAGCGATCAACGCCGTCTCTTCACCGCAGACGAAGGCCCCGGCGCCTTCCTTGATGGAGATCCGCAAAGGGTAATCGCTGCCCAAAAGGCGCTCGCCCAGCCAGCCCCGCCGCTCACACTCGGCCAGCGCCGCTCTCACGCGCAGCAGGGCCTGGGGATATTCGTGGCGAATGTAGAAGACGGCGTCGTGGGCGCCGACTGCCACCGCGGCGATAGCCAGCCCTTCGATTACCCGGTACGGAAAGGATTCAAGAATCATTCGATCCATGAAGGCACCTGGGTCACCTTCGTCCCCGTTGCAGATGACGTACTTGGATTCGCCCGGCTGCTGGCGAACCATGCGCCACTTCTGGCCAGTGGGAAAACCCGCACCCCCGCGCCCGCGGAGGCCGGAGCGTTCGATGGCCGTGATGATTTGTTCGGCGGAGAGGGGACAAAGGGCGTGGTTCCCGTTGGCCGTCTTTCCAGTGTTCGAAATCCGCACACCAAGGCACTTGGCCAACGCTGCAAAACCATCGTGGGCGAGATATTCCTTGAGGTCCAAGGGATCCAGTCGCCCATAGTGCTCCATGGCGATGTGGACTTGCCGGTTGAAGAACGCTCGCGCGCCGGTGTCATCCTGGTTAATCGTCAAGCTCCGGAGTTGCGGGGCCGCCGCATCATCCTCCACCAGCAAGCCATCCACTACTCGGGTCCAAAGTTGCGACCAGCGGCGTCCCAAGCTCCGCGGGCGGAAGTGTGTCTGCACCAGCCTGGCCGCCTGGCCCGGAGTCAGCCCTTCGTAAGTCACGCTCGACTTGCCCGGCACAACGACCTCGACCATCGGCGTCCGATAGCAGGCCCCCACGCAGCCGACGCGTTTGACGGTTGCACTCGCTCCGCTCATTGCCAAGCTCCGCTGGAGAGCCTGGAAAGACTGGTCGGTGCCTTTCGCCAGGCAGCACGAGTCGAGGCAAACCCGGATCTCGGCGCCACCATTGTCTCGCTGAGGATTGTTGACGGCCGGTTTAGCGGCGGCAGTTTGCCGGTTAGCCAGAAAGTCGCGAACCGCACCTGGCACTTTTTCCGCCGTCGCATAGCCGATGGTCTCCTCCTCGATGCGCACTACTGGAGCAAGTGTGCAGCAGCCCAGGCAGGCTACCCGCTCGATGGTGAACCGCCGGGCCACGTCGGTGTCCGAACCCTCGGGAATCCTCAGGTGACGGCGCAGCGCTTCCTCAACGCGCTCCGAGCCGCCCACATGGCAGGCCGTGCCATGGCACACTTGGACGATATGCCTGCCGCTCGGCGTGTGCCGGAACATGTCGTAGAACGTCGCAACCCCGCTGATGGCCGCCGGTGTAATCTGCGTAGCCGCGCAAACGCGGCGCACCACCGCCTCGGGCAGGTAACCGTAATGGTCCTGTATGGCCTGCAGGATGGGGATGACGGCATCGGGTGTGCGTCCACTACGCTCGACCGCCTTATCCACGTATCTCAGGTCAAGGCTCATGCGGCAAAATCCGAATACCGAAGGCCGAAGCCCGAAGGAAATTCGAAATCCGAAGGCCGAAATCCGAAGGCTATGCGGACGCCGCAGGCAATGCCGGAGGCCGGAGTTCGAGTCTCGGCGTTCGGCCTTCTTTCGGGCTTCGAATTTCGGCCTTCGGACTTCATTGCTTTCCTGCTATCTTCTCGCGTGCCGCCGCACCAACGCACCACACGTTAGTCACTCCGCGCAAGAAAATCCGGTCCCGCGCGAATGCCGGGCTCGCATGAAGCGCATCGCCCATTTCGGTTCGGAACAACTCCCTGAACTGCCGCGCGGCCTCGACCACCACTGCGGTGCCATTCTGGCTGAACAAGTAAAGCCGGTTTCCAGCCAGGTTGGGGGATGCGTGAAATTCTATCTCAAAGTCGTGATCCCATTGCTTCTTGCCGTCTTTGGCGTCGAGACACGTCAGCATGCCCGAGGTCGTCAGCATGAAAAGCAAATCGCTGTTGCTGGTCGGGCTGGTGACATCGGGCACGTTATCCTCGACGGCCCACACTTGATGGGTTTTGGTAACATCCCCCTGCCCGTCCGGACGAATCGCCATCAACTTCTCTGACGGGCTGGCCACAAAAAGCAAGCCCCCGGCGAACACGGGCGAGGGCGTAATCTCCCCGTTCATGCAGTCGGCTCGCCATAGTTCTGAGCCGTCGTCTGCCGAGTAAGCGATCACGAGGGGGGCAGCGAGCGTAATGACCTGCGATCTGCCGCCCTCCTCAATGGAAATGGGGGTCGCCCAGGTCGCGCCGGTCTTGCGCGGTCGCTGCCAGATGATTTGGCCGGTACGGCCATCCAACGCGTAGAGTTTCGATTTGCCGTCTTCGCCGTCCCCCTGGTCAAGTTGCACAATCAACCGATCGCGCCAAGTGGCTAGCGAGGTGGCGTGACCGTAAGGATTACTCAGTGCGCCAAAGCTCTTGGACCAGACCGGTTTTCCTTCCAGGGTGAATGCCGCGCAGTCGCCGTTCGCAAAAAGGGCGTAGACGCGCCGGCCGTCCGTAGCGACGGTCGAAGCGGCATAGCCGGTGGAATCCGGGACATCGGCTTGTGTCGGTCCGTTGGGGCCACCCGCGACAGGCTGCCGCCAAAGCGTTTGACCCGTGTTGCCGTCGAGACAGAGAACCTCACACTTGAGCGCATCACCGCCAGAGAAGAAGACGCGCTCACCCCAAACAATGGGTGAGCCGAAACCCCGAGCCGGTGCTGGAACCTTCCAGGCGAGGCCGGCGCCAGTCTTCATGTCCCACGATGTCGGCACGTTAGTGAAAATGGAAACGCCACTGCCGTCCGCGCCCCGAAAGCGGGGCCAGTTCTGTCGGAGTTCCTCGGGCGTGGCCGCATCGCTCGCTTGTGCCTGACCCGCAGCGTTCAGTCCCCCGGCACCGGCTCTATCGTTTGGCCCAAGCAGTTTCTCCAATTCTGCTGTTTGCTTCGGCAGGGCTGTACCCCAGCCAAGGCTAAGAATGAAAAGCAGGACGCCGATGGCTGCGCCGGAGCCCGCCACCGACCAGCGGGCTCTGGCAGCAGAGCGAACCGATTGTTCCGGATCATCGGCTTTGGGGCCGGGCATCGGCACGCGTTTGCGAAGCCGGGCGCCCTGCGTGATCGCCAGGACGAATACAGCCGCGCTGCCGAGTAGCAGGTAAACGCCAAGTCCCGTTTGCGACAATTGGCGGAAGTAGCGCTGACGGAGCTCCAGGTCGAGCTGACGGATGCTCTGTTTTAGCTGCTTATCGGCCGGGCTGAGCCGCAGTTGTTCCTTGTATGCTTTGAGCTGTGGCGACTTCAGCGGGTCATCCGCTTTGGCACCGACGTGCCCTACCCACAGGTTCAATCCCACCAGCACGGCGAATACACCAGCAACCCATGCGGTCAGCCGACATGCCAGTGAAGCTGTGTCGGGGCCGCCTTGGCGCGGCGTGAGGGCAGCTTCGGTTTGGGGCGCAGTGACCACGGCTCAACTCCTGCCTGGAAGTTGTGGGCTTGCAGCAGAACTCGCGATGGGCACAGCCGCCGGCATCAAGCCGCGTCGGACCAGTTCGTTCGGACAGAACTCGAAGCACCTCGCGCATGCGAAGCAGCCGCCTCGGTCCGGCTCGTAATCAGTGCGTTGGCGGCGCACGGACAAGCTGATAAGTTTGGAGCCAATCACCAGCCCGACCCACGCGCCGAAAATCCACCCGCCGGTGGCGAACTTGCGTTGGATGGCCACCGCCTCTGTCAAAATCTCCCTCGGTGTTTGCCGGGCGCGCTCGAGTGCCAGGTCGTCCGGCGACAGGGCGCCAAACTTGGGCGCGGTCCCTTGAGCGCTCGCCAACTGATCAGCCAGGCTGACTGTCGGATGGAGCCGCGACGCCGGAGCGCTAAAGGCAGATCCCAGCCAAGCGCCGCCGACCAGCAGCACCGGTGCAAGCGCCAGCAACAGCGCCAGCCGCCGGCGGTCCCGGGTCAAGGCTTGCGCCCCTGCCGGGCTGGCCTGGGGCTCGCGCATCGCGCCGAACGGGCAGGACGTTTCGCACAAACGGCATTGGGTGCAGTAGTCCGGCGTCACGCGCACCCGCCACTTGGCGACGATCGCGCCCAGTTTAAGGAGCGCCCCATAAGGACACAAGAACCGGCAGTAAGGACGGCCGACAAACATTCCCAACATGAGCAGCGCGGCACCGCTCAGCACCATCAGAGTCCGTCCGCTCAGCCGGAAAATGGGCACGAATGGATCATACTGGCAGATGATAAAGGCGCTGCCGGTAGCGGCGAACAGAACGCCCGCGCCCAGGTAGATGAAAGGCAAAACGCTCAGAGCTTGTTCCAGCCAGGCCGGCACCTTCACCGGCTTAAGCAGCACCAGATCCTGCAGCGCCCCGTGTGGACAGACCCCGGCGCAGAAGGTTCTTCCGGCGAAGAGCGCGAGCACTAGCGGCAGAACGAAGAATGCGATCACGCTCAACGGCACGGCGTAGCCACGGTCGCAGAGTGCCAGCGAGACATTTTGCAGCGAGCCGATGGCGCAGACACAGCCCTTGCGCCAGAATCCGAAGTAGAGCAGGGAGAAGATCGAGAGAGCCACCAGGCCCGTGCGCGAACGCCGCCTGTAGACCATCCAGCTTGCCAGCCCCAAGCACCCCGCCAGCACCGCCACGTCGAGATACTCGAGGGTCAATGCCCGCGCCGGTGGGGTGGTGGTGACCGGAAGCTGATGCCCGCTCTCGAAATCCGGCGGCGGAAACCGCTGCTCGGCGAAGGTCCATGTCACAGAAAGCAGGAGGATGCCGAGCCAGGCGGGCCATGTCCGACTTACGATTGACCCCTTGCGCAAGGCAAGGGAACAGGCGCTCAAATGGCGATTGGCAAATCGTAAACTGAGGCTCATTCAGTGGCTAATCGTTTTGAGCAGGTAGGGCTGATCGGCGGGCACGCGGCGGAAGGCATCCCCGGCGCAAACTTTGGCAATGAAGCATTCGTTGCAGTTCACGCAGCGGTCATGCCGAACCTGCAAGAAGAGCGAGCCATTGCCGAAGCGATTGCAGCCCTCAACGCACTTGGCGCAACCGATGCAAAGCTGCTCGTCAATCGTGTATTCGTAATACGGATCCTCGACGTAGGTCCGTTTGATGGCCGAAGTGGGGCACAGGCAATTCTCCGCGCCAGTGTTCAGATCGTTAGGCTCCGGTTCGAAGTAGCCGGTGCAAAGCTGGCAATAGCCGCAAATGGCATAAGCGTGGACGCACTTCACGGCGGATTGTTCCAGCACGCAATGGGTGGCACAGTTGCCGCAGCGGACGCATTTCTGGGGATCGATCTGCCAGACTGTGCCCTTGGCGGTACTGCGCCCGGCTATCACCCCCAGGAAGGCGCCCAGCCCGGCCAGCCCGGCTGCCCGCGCGCCGCTGCGCAGGAACTGGCGCCGCGTCACTGACGGTTGGGTTTGAGGCCGGGAGTCCACTTGGCGTTCAGGCTTTGCGCTTCATGATGCGCACGTCGTTGGCCACCAAATCGAGAATGTAGATGCGCTGTTGAGAATCCACCGCCACGTCCAACCCGCCTACGGTGCAATCCGCCAGCGAACATTGCCGCCAGTTTTCAGGGAAGGACTCAACACCGGCCACGACGCATTCAAAGGCGCCGTCTTTCGAGTAAACCTTCACCCGGGGCAGTCCCTTCTCGCAGGTGACGCAGCGACCGTCCGGCAGCAATGCCAGCCCCACTGGGTTGCAGCACCCGCAGAAACCGTCAATGGCTCCCGAGGGTTTGCCCCAGAAGAACTCCAGGTCGCCATCCGCAGTGTAAGCTTCCACGCGATGACGTCCGGTGTTATTGACGCGCAGCAAGCCATCGTGCGCCAGTTCCACATCGAGGTAAGGGCTGGGCAGGATGAGCCCGGGAATGTTGCGCTCCTTATTCCGCTCGGCTATGCGGCCGACGAGTTTGCCGGACTTGTCATAACGCAGCACGACCCGGTTGCCGGAGTCCGCGGCGAAGAGATCGTTCTCCCCAACCGCCAGGCTGCTGAGCCAAGCTCGTTTGCCGAGCGTGGCCCAGGCGGCGAGCAACTTGCCACTCCGGTCGAGCACTTCGACATGATCACGCACGCCGGCGTAAATGGTCCCGTCGGTGGCGACTGCCACGGAGCGGACCACCGCAGTGCAGGTGAATTCACTGACTCGCGCGCCGTCCTGGCCCAGCACGATTACCGAGTTGGCCGCTGCGAGATAGACGAGGTCATCCGGACCGATGGCGATGCGGCGGGGGCCCGGTTGGGGGCTAACAAAGCGGCCGACCTGTTGGTAGCAGATGAGTTTGGGGTCCGTCTTGCGGAGGCGTTCCACGTCGAGCGCAAAGGGATTGGCTTTCTTGCCTGGGCCAGCCACGGCACCCAGCGGAGCGGCGGTCGCCGCAAGAACGCCCGCCCCTCGCGCGGCGCCTGCGAGGAAACGGCGCCGGGTAATATCACGAATCACGAGCAGGGTCTTTCATGTCAGCCTTTGTCGTTGGCGCGTTGGGCGGAGAGAGCTTGAGGCAGCTTACACGCGGTGAAAAGACTGCAACTGGAGCAAATACCCTGATTCACACAATGCTGCCCCGCAAGGATCCTGGGACGTGCTGCCAGAGCCGCAACGCCAGCACTCAGCAGTCCCAGCAGGCCATAGCGCACCGTGGCGCGAAAGAACTCGCGCCGGCTTTCAGCTGGTTTGGGCGAGAACGGCATAGTACAGCGATTGAATAGCAGCCCAAACAACCTGCGCCAAGCCAGCAATAGCGGCTACGTCCGTTTTGCCAAACATCAACCCTTTATTGTTCGCCGGTTGGCTGAAAATGGCACGCGGAACAGTTTTCCCTTTGGGGAAACCCACGAAAGCCCCGCTTTCTCCCCAAGCTGGCGCTGACCGGTCAAACCAGCCCCACGCTGAGCATGAAATCAGTTCACCCTTTCAATATGCAACTCGCTCTTCACCACTGTTCCGGTCTCTGCGGAAAAGTAGAGATCACCGATATTCACCGTAGTATTCGGCTGATTCAGTTTGGCGGCCCAAAGCCGTATCTTCCACCGGGGCGTTGCCTCGATGTTTTCCAGCCAAAGCTGCGTGGCTTTGATGGTGGCTTTGGCGACGAGCGGATCTGAAACCGCGGCTTTGATTATGTCATTCGAGTCATACTTGAGCTTCTTGAGATCCATGACTCTGTCCATCGTGCCGCTGCGCCCGACAGGGTTCCAACCGCGCTTGATCCCGATTTGCCGGCCAGCTCCGAACTTCACCTCCACCTTCTTGGACATGACAGACGGATCGTAGTACACGATATACCAGATGTTCGGCGTATCGCTGAGGAAGGACTTCTCAGATCGAATGAGCAGGACCTTGTCCTGGCTCTGCTGGCCAACGGACTTGTTGCCTTCTTTAATCAACTCGAGCGCGGTTGGTTCCGCTCCAGTTGCGGCCCAAGCGCCCAACAGGAGAAAGCACAGGGCGCCTCGTAAACAGTAACAACAGCGTGCCTCTAATTTCTTCATAGTCTAACTCTAGCCTGTGAACCAACGTCAGCAAGTCCAAACCAGAATGCGCGGCGGGCGGTTCCCGGCTAAGAAGGCTTGAAACGAGGGGGCGGGCATGAGAGAAGGGGGCTATGCAAGTCCGCCGCTCCGATCGTCGCGCGTTTCTGCAGGAGTCCTTTGCGGTGGCCGCCGTGGCGGCACTGCTGCACCCAGGCGAGATCTTATTCGGCCAGGCGCCGGAGGCACAGAAGGGACGGCGAACGATTCGGCTTGGCGGCCCCACATTTGCCAAAACCGAAGACCCCGAGGCGCTAGCTTTGGCGCACAGGAAACTGGGCTATCGCGCGGCCTACTGCCCAGGGGTGGCCCTGAAAGACACTGACCGGATCCGGGCGTTGAACGAGGCATTTGCCCGGCATGACGTAGTGATCGCGGAAGTGGGCCGGTGGTGCAACCTGCTGGATGCCGAGGCGGAAGAACGACGCAAGAACCTGGAGGCCGTGACGGAAGGGTTAGCCCTGGCGGAAGCAATCGGCGCGCGATGTTGCGTGGATATTGCCGGGACGTTCAGCACGACCTCGTGGTTCGGCCCGCACCCGGAAAACCTCTCGCAGCGGGCCTTCGACGCCATCGTCGAGAACGCGCGCAAGGTTATTGACGCGGTGAGGCCCCGGCGCGCCCGGTTCTGTTACGAGATGATGGGCTGGGCGCTGCCGGACAGCCCGGACAGTTACGCGCGGCTGATCAAAGCGGTAGACCGACCGGCATTCGGGGTGCACCTGGACCCATGCAACCTGATCAATTCGCCGGAGAGGTTTTACCACAACACCGCCCTGCTGGATGAGTGCTTCGATAAGCTGGGCCAGTGGATCGTGAGCTGTCACGCGAAGGATTTAGCCTGGGACGTGGAAATGAATGTTCATTTCCGCGAGGTGGCACCCGGGCGAGGCTCGCTGGACTACGTGACTTTCCTGAAGCGCCTGGCGGCGCTGCCGCAGGGTCCGCCCCTAATGCTCGAGCACCTCAAAACGGCGGAGGAGTACGCCGGCGCGCGGGAACATATTTTCGAGGTGGGAGGCAAGGCCGGACTGAACTTTGGCTGAGCGGCCGGCAGCAAGGCCCAGCCGCCCATCGCGGTCCAGCACCTATGAAATCAACCACTCGCGCCCGGCAGACGAGCGCCGCAGCATTGAATTCGGTCTTCGCGGCCCTTCTGCTGACCAGTCTGAAGGTCGTGGTTGGCCTATTGAGCGGCAGCTTGGGGATTCTGGCGGAGGCGGCTCACTCGGGTCTCGATTTGGTGACGGCACTGGTTACCCTGGTGGCGGTGCGGGCGGCCAGCAAGCCCCCCGATCAGGACCATACTTACGGGCATGGGAAGGTGGAAAACCTCTCGGCCCTGGCCGAGACACTCCTGCTGCTGGGAACCTGTGCCTGGATCATCCGCGAGTCATTGTTGCGGCTGACTGCAAAGCCCGCGCAGGTGGACGCGTCCATCTGGGCCTTCGCGATCATGGCTATCTCGATCGCGGTGGATGTGTCGCGTTCCCGGATGTTGTACCGGGTGGCCGCCAAGCACTGCAGCCAAGCCCTCGAAGCTGACGCGCTGCATTTCAGGACCGACATCTGGAGCTCGGCGGTGGTGATTATCGGCCTGCTGGGAGTCAAGCTCGCAAGCTGGTATCCGGGCTTGGGCTTCCTCTTGAATGCGGACGCCGTCGCGGCATTGGTGGTCGCGGGAATTGTGGTGGTGGTGAGCGGCCGGCTGGGGATGCGCACGATCCAGGCGCTCCTCGACAGTTCTCCACCCGGGGTGGGTGAGCAAATCAAGACAGCCGTGGCGAAGATGGACGGTGTGATCGATTGCCACGCGGTTAGGCTTCGCCATTCGGGGCCGTACTACTTCGTGGATTTGCACATTACCGTGGATGGCGAGCAGTCGCTGCGCTCCGCGCACGAGCTGACCGAGCGCGTGGAGCGCGCGGTGGAGACGATTTTGCCCGGAGCGGACGTGACGGTGCACCCGGAACCGGCGCCGGTGGAGACGAAATCGCCGCCGGCGGATCAAAGCGGTAGCGCGGCGGGCTGATCAGGAAGAGGGCGCCGGCCTAGGAGCTTCCTGGTCTCCAACCTCAACGATTGAGGCTTCGCGCTTGAGATAGTTCAGTACAATCGGGGCGAGGATCATCCCCGGCACCCCCATGAGCCTCTCACCGACGATCAAGGCGAGCAAGGTCAGCCAGAATGGGTTGCGGATTCGATGACCGATGATCTTGCTATTGAGGAAATACTCCAGTTTGTGGATGAGCACCAGGAACGTCAGGGCTATGAGGGCAATTTGGGGGGAAACTGTGAAACCGATGGCGACTATAATTGTGTTGCTGATCAAATTACCCACGATGGGCAGCAGCCCGCACAGAAACGTCACCCCGATTACTACCACCGCGTAGGGCAACTGCACTGCCAGGGCAAATATGCCGGTGAACACCGTGTTGACGGCCGAAATGAGGATTTGTGCTCCCATGACGGTGGCGAAGCTCCGGTAGAAAGTGGTGAACCGCACGGCAATGTGGTCGCAGCACAGCGAATAAAAGTTGTTGCGGATCAGATGCTTCTCCCGGTCGATCTCAAGCCGGGGGTTCAGGAACAGCCCGATGGCAATCGCGCAGCCCATGGCGAGGAATAAAAACTGCGTCGTGGCGCCCCGAGCGAACTTGGCAATGCCGCCCAGGTATTGCGACTGGTTTCTGACCGTATCCAGTCCAAGCTCCTTCAAGCTGTCATAATCCGTAAATGGGAGTTCGACCTGATATTGCCTGGCCCATTCAATCACTGAGGGAATGGCCTTGTCGGCGATTTCAGGCAGCGCGCGGATGGTTTGAGCGGTGAAGTGACCGAGGACGTAAGTCGCTGCGGACAGCAGGATCAGAAACAGGACGACCGCCAGCCATTTGCCCCCGCGCTTTAGGAAATGGAGCTTGGTGAGGGCCAAATAGGAGAACAGCGCCGCCAGCAACGGCGTGGCCATGTGGAACCATCCCACCAGAACAAACGTCGCCAGGATTACGAGATAAGACACGCGCGCAGGTTTCCCCACGCTCGGCTTGAGGCCTTCCACCGTGATCATTCAGCCCCGTTCATAAACCGGAGCAACGGCCAAAGCGAGCCTTTTGATAGAGATGCGAATCCTCCGCTTGAAACCGACCGCCGTTTTGCCCTCGATTGGCGCGGCGCTGGTCAGCTTGGCGTCTTGGCTTGCGCAAGCCAGACGTCGGCGGTCTGGTCAATCAGGACCTGCAATTCGGCGAAAGTGCCCGGCTTGGCGGCGTAGGAATTGGCGCCAAGCTCCAGTGCCCGGCGGATATCGGCGCGGAACGACGAGCCGGCCAGGACGACCACAGGCAGCGACTTGGTAGCGGGATTGTCGCGGATCCACTGCAGCACCTCGAACCCGTCCAGGCGGGGCAGTTTGAGGTCGAGCAAGACCAAGTCGGGAAATGGGTAAGTGTCGCGATCGGAGTAAACCTCCGCTCCGTTCAGGTAGGCAATCGCTTGTTCGCCATCCACGGCGCGCAGCAAGGAAAACGGCGTGCCGCACTTCCTGGCCGCCAACTCCAGCAACGCATAGTCTTCCGTGCTGTCCTCAACGTACAGCACGGCTCCCCTCGATGGGCCTCGTGTGCTAGCCATAATCGTCAGTCTCGCAATTCCCGCGCCAAGGTGCTCGCTTTGCCTCCCGGCGAGCCTTATAAGTTCCCCGTAATCAGGGAAATGTGCCATATTCAACCCGGTTCGGGTATGGGGTGAACACCCCATTCCGCCGCCGCGCCCAAGTTCGCGCGCTTGCGCCGTGACATGCCCGTGGACTAGGCTGCAATGGAAAAGTCACTATCACCATGAAGACCGCCTACGAACTCGCTATGGAACGGCTGGCCAAAGCTGCGCCTACAGTGAAACTGACCGCTGAGCAGAAGAAGGAGATCGCCGAACTGGAATCCAAGTGCGCCGCCAAGATCGCGGAGCGTGAGATCTTCCTCAAAGGCGAGATTGTAAAGGCGGTTGACAAAGGCGACGCTGAGGCCGTGGAACAACTGGAGAAACAACTGCTTAGTGATCGCAAGACGCTCCGGGCCGAGTGCGAGGAGAAAAAGGAGAAGGTGCGCCAGTCGGCCGGATGAGCCGGGCAGGGTGATCGGGTGTATCCACGGTGTGCGTCCGGTGAGACTCTGGTGAGGTTACGGTGAGACTCCTTGCGGGCTGATGTCCCTGCCCTGATAGCGCCCGGCTAGCGGACTCCCCGCTGCCACAGATCAAAGAAGTTCAGCGCGACGACGACCAGCGAGTGTTTGACCTTGCCACCCGCCACCAGTTGCGGGAGGTCGCCAATGGGCACGAGCCGAGTGAGCAAGTCCTCCCCATGGTCAAACTTGACCGGGTGCAGGCAGCGGCAATTCTCGAACATGACAGTCGAGCACGTGTTGCTCATGATGGCCGGGTTCGGGAATACGCGGCCAATGGTGCACGGATTCTCGCCCTCGTAACCCGTCTCCTCAGCCAGCTCGCGCGCGGCTGCCGCTTCAGGCGAGGCGTCGTGGGGATCTATCATGCCGCCGGGGATTTCCAGTTCGACGGTCTGCGAACCGTGGCGGTACTGCTCAATCATCACCAGGTGCCGCTCGGGCGTGACAGCGATGACATTGACCCAATTGACGCAGTCCAATACGTACACGTCCTGCGCCTCCCGGGTGCGGGGCGAGATGACGCGGTCGGATCGTAGGGTAAAGATGCGGAAGTCGCCGAGGGGTTGCGAGCTGACTTTCTTCCAGGGCTTTAGGTCCATAGGGGTCGAGGTTTGGCGGCTGAATACTGATTACTGTTGGCCCGCGACCGGGGATGCCCCTGTGCCGCGCGGCAGCCAAGCCCAAGGCGCGGTTGCCAACGAGGTTGCCTTAGGTGGTCCGGAGGAAGGCTGGGATGTCAAGCTACTGCGGCGGGTTGGAGTCAGCCTTGCGGTAATCTTCGCCCAGTATGGCATACCAGATTGAGCTGGACCATTCGCCATGCGACCATCGGCTCCTCAGGAATTCGCCTTCTCGCCGCAAGCCCGCCTTCTCCAGGAGGCGGCATGCGGCGGTATTCCGGCTGTCGCACCAGCCGGCGACCCGGTGCAGCCTCAAGCCCTCGAAGCAGAAGGTCAGCAACGCCACGACGGCTTCATGGGCGAAGCCCTGCCGTTGAAACTGCCGGTTCAAGCCAATGCTGAAGGTGACCTGCAGGCGGTGCGAGTCGGGAAAGTTCACCCCCATATACCCGATGAGTTTGCCGCCCTCTCGAGTCTCGATTCCCAGGTATAAAGTCTGGTCGGGTGTGGTCAGCTTCACGTGGGCGTCGCTTTCCAACCAGTGCAACACGCCGTCCTCATCCAGGGGCACGCTGTCCTGGTAACGGAAGAACTCCTCGTCTGACATCAACTCCAGCAAGTCCTTCCAGTCATGGGCGGCGAATCGCCGAATGATGAGCCTGCTGGTGGTGATGGGCAGGGGGATCTCCCCTCCGACGTCGCTTCCATCGTCGGGCACAATGAGGCTCTCGGTGCAGTTGGGGCATGCCTGGGCGAACCCGGCGCTTTCCTTCGGGAACGCAACCGGGTCGCCACAATACGGACACTTGAAATCCAGGAAGCTCTCCTCTGTGATCATATAAATCTCCCCTTCTCACGCTGCCGTCGGTCGGCAGGCGCGGTTTCAGGGTTAACTCCAAGCCGGGGCACCTACTCGTCCGACAGGGAGTCCACGTCGCCCAGCGGGCGGGTGAAGGTGGCCTGGGCAGGCTTGACCACAAGGGCGTCGGCGGTCCTCTTAACGCTTCTGGATGCCGCCGCCCACGGCAAGGCGACCACGAACACCGCCGAACCGACAACGGTCGCGACCAGGCAGGCCGGTCGGACTACGACAGCATCGGCGGCCACCGCCAGAGCCCCGGTGTTGTCGGCCGCAGAGGCAGGAGTGACGCTGCAGCAGGTGACTGCCAGTGCGCAGATGGCAGCTATTAATTTGGCTCTCATCTCTCTCAGCGTCCGCGATGCAACGCTCTTTGTCGAACACATTTTCGGCACTTGCAGTTGCGTAATCCGTCCTCCGGAGGGGCAACCCGGAGAGCAGGCCGGGTTGCAGACAGGGCGAGATTTACGGGTACCTGAATGCGATCATCCGGGAGCACTCGCGGGTGATTCTCGTCTAACAGTATTGTGAAGTGTATTGTGTCAGCAGGCGCGGGAGTTGCGCTGGCTCTTCTGGGTGTTGTGGCCGCAGCTCAGGAAGTCTTACAGGAGCGTTTGTCACCAGTCGCGCCAATGCGCCAGGTGGTAACCGTTCGCAATAGTGTCATTATCGCACCGCTGATGATGAGCCGTTTGCACGTTCTGCCTCCAGCCCGGACCAGCCGACCGGACTTCAACCTCAGGACCTTCCGGCGGTCTGCCTCACGGCCATCTGAGTTGCCTGCCATCCCTCCAGGCGCCTGCGGGACGGTGCGCTCGAACCACCTCCATGTCCCCGCCGGCTCGCCGAGGGTCGCACCGGGCGTTTACGAGACAGCGCCGTGCAGCTGCATTGTGGTCGTGCCGGGTCCCCAACTGGATGATCGGTGCATCATAAACCCCAGCGGCGGCGATAGCTCGATGCCAATCGTTAGACCCGATCTGCGCTTCATTCCACGCGGGCAACAACAGAAGTGAGGCGCGAGTTGGTAGCGCTTGAGGCAGAAGGTCAGGCTCCGCCGATTTGGGCCTGGTATTGCTTAGGCTCGAGCAGCGCGTTCAGCTCAGCGGGGTTCGACATCTTAATCCGGTAGAACCAACCCCCTGCGTATGGTTCACTGTTCACCAGAGCAGGGTCGGTGAGTACCACCGAATTGACCTCGGTGATTTCGCCGCTGACGGGCGAATATATTTCGTTGGTGGTCTTGACCGACTCGACTGCGGCGCAGGCCTCGCCGGCCTTGATCTGCCGGCCCACCTCGGGCAACTCGACGAAGACCACACCCGTCAGCTCGTGTTGGGCATGGTCGGTAATGCCCACCGTCGCTACGTTGCCCGCCACGCGCACCCATTCGTGCGTTTTCGCATACTTTAAGTCGGAAGGAATGTTAGCCATGGCCTCATTGAGTCAGGGACGGGGCGGGTGGTCAATCCGGTTTTCGATAGATCGGCTTCGACCTGAATCCTTAGCGAAGCACACTTTGCCGCTCAGCAATGTGGGGAACGGAGCG